>CAZBAA010000025.1:6065-6863 GCA_964490095.1 uncultured Candidatus Saccharibacteria bacterium | reverse complement strand
CTTTTAGCCCACATGCATTATTCAATTGACGTCTTTGCCGCTCCCTTTATAACTTACACTATTTTTGTGATTGCAAAATATTTGTTTACGAAAGAATTTAGGCAAACTCATTGACACGGGCAAGATTAAATGGTAGGATTGCAATACTTGTAAATTAGGAGCGGGGTCGGGTTTCTATTAAAAAGCAAGGTTAAAAATAAAATAAAATCATGACAGGAACTATCAAAACACTTACAGAAAAAGGATTTGGGTTCATTGCTCGCGAAGGCGAAACAAAGGATCTTTTCTTTCATTCTAATGATTTGAATGGTGTATCGTATACCGATTTAAAGGTTGGCGATGCTGTTACTTTTGATGTGGTTGAGGGCGATAAGGGCCCTAGCGCAAAAAATGTAACACGCGCATAATACGCAGATTCTAACAAAAAACCACTCTGAACGCAGAGTGGTTTTTTATTTATATTAGGTATATAATCAATAACCAATGATGACAACATATATTTACGCTTTTGCAAGTGTTTTAATAGTAAGCGTTGTCTCCTTAGTCGGAGTATTTACGCTTTCCTTGAAAGAAGAGCTTCTGAGAAAATATATCTTTATTTTCATAAGTTTGGCAATAGGCGCGTTATTAGGAGACGCTTTTATACATCTTATACCAGAAGCCTTGGAAGTTTCTTTAAATGCCACTCTCACAAGTCGTTATAATATTCGCGTGGTGGATACACAACTCTGCAACCGGGCTGTTACGTTGGATAGAACCATGGATGTGTAGCACCTCCACATGTATAAGTAGGATTAT
>CAZBAA010000025.1:2570-6055 GCA_964490095.1 uncultured Candidatus Saccharibacteria bacterium | reverse complement strand
AATAATTTTTGGGATTCTCATATTTTTTATTCTGGAAAAATTTTTCCATTGGCATCATCACGGCGAAGACGAAAATGGACTTCATATTCATCCAGTCGGAAAATTGATACTTTTCTCAGATGGAGTGCATAATTTAATAGACGGCATTGCTATAGGCGCAAGTTTTATTGCAAGTGTCCCTGTGGGGATTGCTACCACAATAGCCATAATTTTACACGAAATTCCGCAAGAAATAGGTGATTTCATGGTATTATTGCATTCCGGTTATGCTAAAAGACGGGCGCTGTGGCTCAATTTTCTTTCAGCGCTTTTTGCTGTTTTCGGAGTTGTTATTGCTTTCATCTTAGGAAAATCAGGAGAAGATTTAGTCACGTGGATTCTGCCAATCACCGCTGGTGGATTTATTTATATTGCAGTCGCCGATTTGATCCCAGAGCTTCATAAAACCAAGAAAATAAAACACTCCATATCGCAAATTATAGTAATAGTTATTGGAGTCTTGACAATGGTTGCTCTGGTCTTGATTGAGTAAATAAGATATAATTAAGCACAGGTTTTATTATTAAATAAGAAAGTATGACATCAAAATACAGGTTCTTAATAATTAGTTTCGTTGTTTTAGGTTTGGCGCTATCTTTTGCTAATAGTGTTCAAGCACAAGAAAATAATGAAACCGACCAGGTATTGGCAGAAAGCGCCATTTTAGATGATGAGCCAGAGGACTTGGAAGGGGTGGAAATTACAGAGGTGAAGAGCGTGCCCTCTAATTTTGGTTTTTGGTGGAGAAATATAAGAGAATGGACTTCTTTGGCTTTAACGCTTGACCCGGTTGCCAAATCGGAAAAACAGCTGAAATTTGCCGAAGAAAGAATGAGGTTGGCAAATTATATTATTGGAAACAGCGCCGACCCTAAAGTTCAAGAGAAAGCCCAGCAGATGCTGGAGAAAGCCAATCAATACATGCAAAGGATTGAAGAGAAAAAAGACGATTTGGCAAAAAGAACTGACGAAAAGTCCCAAAAATTATTGAGGAATATAACCAAACATTACTTGAATAAAGAGCGTGTTTTAGAAAAAATAGAGGATAAGCTGCCGCCTGAAAAATTAGAAGAGTTCCAAGAATTGCGCCAAAATTACAAAGAAAGATTTGAAAAGATTTTAGATGACCTGCAAAATAATCCAAATGTTCCGCAAGAAGTGAAAGACAGGGTTGCCGATGTTTTGTCTCAAGCAAAAAATATACAGCAGGCAAGGGAAGAGTTTAGAACTCAACAGAAAGATATTTTAGAAGAGATAAAAGCCGGCAGTCAGGAAGCAAGAGAAAAACTTGAAGAGCTAAGGCAAGAGAGAAAACAAAATTTAGAAGAGTTGAGAGAGCAGTTCAAAGATAAGAGAGACGAAATTATAGATAGAATCAAAGAAGGCGAGAAAGAAGCCGTCGATGAGCTGAAAGAACTCAATAAAGACAGACAGGAAGATTTTGCAAAAATACGTGAGGAGATGAAACAAAAAGCAGAAGAGATTAGACGAGAGATACAACAAAAAAGACAAGAAGGATTAAAGCAAATAAGAGAAGATGGAAAAGATGAGGGAGATGATGAGGAAGATGACGGAGAACTTCAAAATCAAACGCCTTAACTGTGAATGAATAACAAAGCTCTCTTAGTTTTTGTGTTTGTTTTTGTCTTTTTGGTTGCGGGGCTGTTTTTGTTGTTTGAAAACCAACTTAACAAAAAGTGGGGAAAAGTTTGTTTCAAAGAATATTGTTTTGATGTTCAGTTGGCTGATAATGACATTAAAAGGGCAAAAGGATTGATGTTCCAAAGATATTTGGAGCAAAACAAAGGGATGCTTTTTTTATTTGAAAAAGAAGACAAGCATTCTTTTTGGATGAAAAACACCTTGATTCCTTTAGACATAATATGGATGAACAAAGACAAAGAGGTTGTTTTCATTAATGAAAACAGTCAACCCTGTAAGTGGTATAGCCGTTGTTTTTCAATTAAGCCAAAAGCCAGTGCAAAATATGTTTTGGAAGTAAATAGTGGCACAGTTCAGAAGATTGGGTTGAGATTGGGAGATAAGTTAGTTATGACCTATTGACATTGTTTTATGATATAATAGCCAAAAGGCCGATTTTATTAAAAATAAATTTGTCTAAAATGCAAAAATTAAACACAGTAGATTTAATTGCTTTGGTTTTGGTTGTGGTTGGCGGTTTGAATTGGGGTTTAATAGGGTTAGCTGATTTTGATGTCGTGGCTGCGATTTTCGGCACAATATCACGAATAGTGTATGCTTTGGTGGGATTGGCGGCTATTTATGTAGCTGTTATCTCAATGAAGTTGGAAAAGAAGTAGAATTTTGGCTAATACAAGTATCCCCAAGTTTGCAGTTTGTCGGAATCTTCGTACCAACCCAGGCCTATGTCGGTTCGGTAAAACATATTTTGCAAAAGTATGTTTTCAATGCGGCCATAGGCCTGTTTTCTTGCATCTTCAACCGTAGTGCCAGACCCAGTAACAACCAAAGCGTATCCTGATTCGCCAGTCATTCTCCAGGACCCATCAACAAGTTTAACATCTCCTAAATGTATACCCTCTGTATTCGGTTTTTTAAAAATGATAGATAAATCTTTGTAAATATTCATTTCCGATTTATCATCGTAGGGAAAAGGTGGCACGGCACAAACAACTCCAAGCTGAAAACCCTTTTTTGTTTTCAATTCAAAATTTTCTCCTTTGGCGATAGCGTACAAAAAGTCACCCCAATTGCTAGTGATTCCTTCCATTTGTATTGATATGGTAGGATAGCCAAAGCGGCAGGTGAATTCTAAAGGATAAATTCCTCTGGCGTTGGCGATGCAATTGATGTCTATGTATCCAACGTATCCGGATTTTTTAATGTCGTCTCTCATTTTTTCTAGAGTTGTTTTAAATATCATATTGGCTCCGGACCAATAACAAAGGGTTCCCATTTCTCCGGTAAATGGTCCTATATTGCCAGGAAAAAGTTTTTTGTGTTCAAAGTTAATGTTTATTGGGTAGATAAAATCGTTACCGTTGAAAAAGGCGCCGACTGCCACTTCAACCCCCTGAGCAAATTTTTGTAATTGAAATTGTTTTACTTTTTTTTCCAAGACCTTTTTGTTTGAACGAATTATTTCATGAATATCTTTTCCGTCTTCGTCTTTGCCCAAAAATAAAAGACCTTTTGAGTCCGACTGCATAAAGCCCGAGGGTTTGAAAACATATCTCCCGGGATTTTCTTCAATAAACTTAAGAGCTGAATCATAATCTGTAAAATCCCAGTGGGGAAGAATCAACATTCCAACCCTTTTCATTTCTGATTGACCAAATTCGCGGTTTTCTTCCAGTTTGTCGGTATAAAAACTCCCTCCTACTACAAACTTACCCGACTTTCTTAATTTGTCTGCTTCTTCTCCGAATCCGACGTCGTCAAAAATTATAACATCAGCCCATTCA
>CAZBAA010000025.1:0-2560 GCA_964490095.1 uncultured Candidatus Saccharibacteria bacterium | reverse complement strand
TATCTGTTGAATGCATATCGCAAACAATTATTTCATCAGCCCATTCAACACTTTCTTTCCAATTCGAAACTCTTTCTAAAAAGCCATCATAAACATCGCTGTTACTATCGTTTTTAATGTAAACCTTGACTTCGTGCCCCTCTTTTTTTATTTGCCAAGCCAGATCGCCAGATAAGCTTTCCCAACTGACAAATAAAAATTTCTTTTTTCCATTTTGTCCATTTGCCATTTTGATTTATTTTTTTAGTTTGCTTATTATATCACTCAAAAAATTTTTGTGCAAAAAAACATTCCCGTGTTGCGGGAATGTTTTTGTGAGATTTTACAATTATCTGCTGAACCTTGGAGGTCTTTTTTTTGACCAGCAATCTCTGCAGTAAATTGGTCTGTCGGGAGCTGGTTCAAAAGGAAGTTCTGTAATTTCTGTGCCGCATTCGGCGCATTTCCAGTTTCCTTTGACCATTTCACGAGGACCAAAACCTCCTTTTTGGTTATCAAACTTATTGAAGACCATTGAAATGATTTTGCTTTTGTTTTAATAAAAAAGCGACCTTTCATGACTTTTAAGTCGCTTTACTATTGTTGGGTCTTCAATTTATGATTAAAAACTTACCTAAGCCGCCTTTTGGGGCGAGCCTCGCCCAGAATGGGCGGGATACGACTTATTGTCTACTTTGACTATATTCTTTTCTCAAATTAAGTCAAGTTAGTCGCTCTTGTTGGCCTCAATTTTAGTACCATCTCGTCTGATACGAAACCATTGGCCATCTTTGTAGGCTCCGGCTGAACCTTCATAAAAAGGAAAGACAATATGGTACCTTTTTTCGTAGGCTGGCTTGCCATTTGGTGTAATGTGAAATTCTTGTTTGTCTCTGCGGGCTCTGGCTAAACCTTCAGAAAAAATACCAACAATCTCGTATCTTTCTTCGTAAGCCGGCTCGCCATTCAGATTAATGTGAAAACCCTGGCCATTTTTACGCACAGGAGCTAAACCTTCAGAGAAAAGACCAATGAATTCATACCCATACTCTTGAAGTAATTCTTCTGTTGTTGGAGTTCCCATCAATACCCCCTTTCTAAAAAGAAAAAAATTAAAATGAGCTGTTTCTCTAATTTTAACACATCAACATATCTTGTCAATTTTTATTTTTTCAGTTGATTTTTTTGTTTCTGGAGATTAGTATGAAAACATATGGAATTTAAAAAATTCTCCCTGATTGTTTCGGCGGCGGTAATAATAGCTTTAGCCGTTGGCATCTTTTTTATTGTGCGACAGGAGAAAAAAGAAGCGCCGTTTCCCGAAACAAAGCCCGGTATTGAAGTTTTTTCTCCAAAGGCAAATGAAGAAATTACAAGCCCTCTGGAAATCAAGGGAATTGTTAATGGCGGGGTCTGGATTGGTTTTGAAGGGCAGGTGGGAACGGTAAAATTGTTGGACAGCCAAGGCAGTGAATTAGCCAATACTTATTTGAGAGCAGCGACCGACTGGATGAAACCCCCCATTATATTTGAAGCAACTTTGGATTTTGTTTACCCAAATGAAGACGATGGCAAGCTCGTTTTTAGCAATGAAAACCCCAGTGGTTTGCCTCAATATCAAAAGGAGTTTGTTTTACCGGTCAAGATTACCAAAACTGTTAGGGGCGCAGTCCAAGTAAAAATCTATTTTAACAACAACAGCGTAGAACCTCAATATGCTTGTCAAGAAGTTTTACCTGTAGATAGGGGAGTTGACGAAACGAAAGCGGTAGCCCGCGCGGCTTTAGAAGAACTTTTGAAAGGGCCGACAAATCAGGAGATATTGGAGGGATTTTTTACCAGTATAAACCCCGATGTTAAAATTCAAAAACTGACAATTGAAAACGGCGTGGCCAAAGTTGATTTTGACGGTAATTTAGAAAAGAATGTCGGGGGTTCTTGCAGGGTAGCAGCAATAAGGAATCAAATAACCCAGACACTTTTGCAATTTAAAACAATTAAAAGCGTTATTATATCTATAAATGGCAGGACAGAAGATATTTTGCAGCCATGATTAGTTTTAAAATTCTTAAAAAGTCCAAGGAAAGTAGGGCGAGAATTGGTTTTTTGGAAACAAGCCACGGAGTAGTTGAAACTCCGTGTTTAGTTCCAGTTGCGACACAAGCGGTTGTCAAAACCTTGGACTCAGAAGAAGTTGCAAATACGCGCTCTCAAATTTTAATTGCCAACGCTTTTCATTTACATTTAAATTCTAAAGAAGAGATTATAGAAAAGGCAGGTGGCATTCATAAGTTTATGAATTGGAAAAAACCGATAATGACGGACTCCGGCGGTTTTCAGGTGTTTTCTTTGGGGTTTGGCAGGGATTTTAATATCGGTAAAATTATAAAATCAGATTCGTCTACCCAAATTCTGCAAGGGGCTCAGCCCCAAAATATAAAAATAACTCAAGACGGCGTTTATTTTCGTTCACCTTTGGACGGCTCAAAATTATTTTTGGGGGCCAAAGTTTCAATTAAAAAAAAAAAAAAAATAGGAGCCGACATCATTTTTACATTTGATGAATGCACTTCTCCTTTAG
>CAZBAA010000024.1:0-6975 GCA_964490095.1 uncultured Candidatus Saccharibacteria bacterium | reverse complement strand
TTAAAATGATATTATATATTAAAGGCCTTTTACATTTAATAAGCAAGGGAGCAGCATAATGCGAATTTTCGCGATACTGGCTTTAACCGCCATAATTTTACTTGTTTACCTTATTTCTTCGGATACCAAAAAATTGCAATATCAAGAAAGTGATGACGAAAAATGACAATCTGGGAAGTTTTAATTGGCGGACCGATGGCCATAGTTTTAGTTATATCTATAGTTATTGTCATTATCAGCTTGCCGCTACTGATTGTCGGGTTTCCTTTTTTAATTGTGAACTTTTGTAAAAATCGCAAAAATAAAGATATAATATCTTTCGTGGAAATTTTGGTTAAAACATATTTTTAAATACACGGCTTTTCGGCCGTTATTTTTTGCTTTGACTTAATTTTGACGCATAAATTGCAGGTTTTCAACCGATCGGAAATAAACCTGCATTTTAGGTTTTACAATTTTACAAACCCTCAATTTTTATGTAAAATATCGCCATTACTATTACTGGAAGGGTGCCGGAGCGGTCTAACGGAGCGGTTTGCTAAACCGTGGGGGTCTAAAAAGCCCCGCGTGGGTTCAAATCCCACCCCTTCCGCCAGATTACCAAGTTTGAACCCAAGTAAAATAAGGGGTTTTATATGATTGAAAAGCCGGTATCAGTCAAAGGTGCCTGTTTTTCTAAACTTATCATAATTACTAAAAACTGATATAATAAAGGTGATATAAAAAACAATTTTATGGACAAAAAATTTAGGGACAATCTTTATGCTTTGCTCAAAAATGACTCTCGTTTATGGAGTGAGGACGGCAAAGAACTGAACCAATCCCTCCTTAAAGATTTGGTGGATAAATTTGATGAGAAAGTTATTGAATCGCTTTTGAACAACGCGGAAACAAAAAAGCAATTTTTTGCCAAAATAAAAGATACTTATGTTTTTAAACCAAATGATTTTAAATTTTTTCTTGATGAAAATAAGATCGATAACTCTTATACTCAATACGCCAATAAAATAGGGCTCAACCTTGATAATAGAAATGGTAGTGGTGATGTAGTTTTAGAATGGCCATATAAAGATTGTGTTCTTTTGGGTGGAATGAAAAAAGAGGACGCGATGGATACTTATTTTGTATATGACAAAAAGTCCGGCGAGTGGAAAGAACAAAAAGCAAAACGAAAAGAAATATTTTTTAATAAAATTTTAGCTCGTGATGAAATAGACCGTCTTGAAGAGCCAAAAGCCTTTTATAAATGGGAAAGGTTTACTGCTAAGGGCGGTGAAAAGGTAAAAGAAATTAAAAGATATGAATCCGGTCTTATAAAAGAAAATTTTGTTATTAAGGGAAATAATTTACTCGCTCTACATTCTTTAAAAGAGCAATTTGAAGGAAAAATTAAGCTTATATATATTGACCCGCCATATAACCACGATGCAGATACTTTTTATAATGACAATTTTAAGCATTCATCGTGGTTGACTTTTATGCAGAATCGTTTAGAAATAGCGAGGGATTTATTGCATGATTCGGGTGTAATTTTCGTGCAAATTGATGATATTGAGTATGGATACCTAAAACCTTTAATGGACGAAATTTTTGATGGAACAAATTATGTAACGACCATTACTGTAAAGTCAAAAACTCCTTCTGGTGTTGGGCAAGAGAGTGTGATTTTTGATATTACAGAAAGAATAATTGTTTTCGCAAAGAATATTGAAAAACTTTCAACAAATAATATCAGGGTTTTTGATGAAATAGTAGATGAAAACAGTAAAACTATTAGTAATTATAATATTATTTTAGAATCATACGGAAAAGAAAGATTTATAAAAGAATTAAAAACTGGCAAAGGAAAACCAGTAAAAGTTTATTCACTTGAAAAGTTTAAATACAGTAAAATTTCGAAGACAAAATGCACTAAAGATTGGGCGTATGATAATTACGAAAAAATTTTTAGACTGAGTCCTGCCAATGGTGGTTTGATGAAAAAACTTACACCACAACTTCCGGATGGTGCTTGTTGTATAGAATATATTCCCGAAAAAGGAAAATATGCTAATAAGAAGATCAAAGTTTATTTTATTAATAGAGATATGGTTGTAATGCTTTCTGAAACATCAATAAAAAATGACGAAGAAAAACAAATTGAAAAAATGATAAATGTGCATAATAATTGGACAGAAGAAAGCTTATGGCAAGGAATTGCTAACGAAGGAAGCGTCCACTTAAAGAATGGTAAAAAGCCTGAAGCTCTGTTAAAAAGAATACTTGATATAGCAACAAATAAAGGAGATATTGTTTTAGACTATCATGCTGGAAGTGGTACAACTTGCGCCGTTGCTCATAAAATGAATCGCCAGTGGATTGGTGTTGAACAATTAGATTATTCTGACAATAATCCGGAAGAAAGAATGAAGGGTGTTGTCGCTGGCGATAAAACCGGAATTTCAAAAGAAGTAAATTGGAAAGGTGGCGGTGACTTTATTTTTACCAAGATAGTCGAATGGAATCAGGAAGCTGAAAAGAAAATTTTAACCGCCAAATCATATACCGAACTCGTAAAATTATTCGACGAACTATATGAAAGATATTTTTTGAATTACAATGTTCGGGTTAAAGATTTTAGGGAGACTATTATTAAAGAATCAGAATTTAAGAATCTTGATTTGGCAAAGCAAAAAGACATGTTCGTAAAAATGCTTGATCTTAATCAGATGTATGTAAATTTTAGCGAACGAAATGATAAAAAATATAACTTGGCCAAAGAGGACATCGCTTTGAGCGAAGAATTTTATAATCAAAAATAAAGTTATGTCAGATAAGTGTCTTTATGAAGAAATTGAAAGTAAGGCTTTCCGGTTAAGGATTCAATATCCGGAAATCCCTAAATATATAACCGATAATTTGCGTTATGAACTTTTTGTTTGGCAAAAAACAGCACTCGAAAATTTTTTGACCTATGAAAACATAAGACAGAAAGAAAATATCACAGCCCCATTACATCTGATGTTTAATATGGCAACCGGAACGGGAAAAACTCTTGTTATGGCGGCCTTAATTTTGTATTACTACAAAAAAGGACACAAAAACTTCATATTTTTCGTTAATCAAAATAATATTGTAGATAAAACTGAAAATAACTTTGTAAATAAGAGTCATAGCAAATACCAGTTTAAACAAAATATTGTAATTGATAATAAAACTGTACAAATAAAAAAGGTAGAAACTTTTTCTCAAAGATCAGACGACATACAGATCAAATTTACTTCCATCCATAAACTCCACAACGCAGTTTATTCTACAAAAGAAAACAGTGTCTTTTTAGAAGAATTACAAAAGCAAGACTTAATTATGCTTGGGGATGAAGCGCATCACTTTAACACAACCACGAAGAAAAACGGACAAGTAAAACTGGACTTAAACTCAGAACTTACCGAGAACGCAAGACAAGATGATATTGAAAAAAGCTGGGAGAACACAGTTATCCAGAAGATTCTTAAAAAAGGTAAGGATAAACAAGATACAAAAAATGAAAATGCCTTGCTGGAGTTTACGGCCACTATTCCAAAAGATCAAAGTGTTGATGATAAGTACAAACCAAAAACAGTATATAAATTCGCTTTGGAGGATTTTCTTAATGCTGGTTATACAAAAGAGATAAATTTGATATCCTCTACATTGAATAAAAAAGATAGAATATTGTCCGTGTTGCTTTTGAATTGGTTTCGCCATAGTATTGCCCTAAAATATAACATTCCAAATTTTAAACCAGTAATTCTATTTAGAAGTAAATTAATTGAAGAATCAAAAAAAGATTTTGAAGATTTTTTGACGCTCTTAGAAAAATTAAAGCCGCAAGATTTCGAGTTTCTCAACACGATCGACGAGAGATTCTTTGAAGGAAAAAATCTTTTTGAAAAAGGGCAAAGCAGAATCCTTGCCATGGTAAAATTTATCAAGGATGAAAAAATAAAAATGTCTGAAATTGTTGAGTGGATTAAATATAATTTTTCAGAACGAAATTGTATAATCACAAACTCACAGGATAAAGCGGCTAAGGGTGGGCGTGGCGAAGACAAGACAACAGAAGATCAAGATAAAATATTAAATAGCCTTGAAGATATAAATAATCATATCCGGGCAATTTTTACCGTAAAAAGACTTACCGAAGGTTGGGATGTCTTAAATTTATTTGATATTGTCCGACTTTATGAAGGGCGAGATGAAGGTCATAATAAAAAGACTGGCGAAAGAAAGGCTGGAGATTCTACCATTTCAGAAATTCAACTTATAGGACGAGGTGTACGATACTGCCCATTTTTATATCAAGATAAAGAAGCGAATAGAAGAAAATTTGATAATGAGTTAGAGAATCCGATGCGCGTCTTAGAAGAGTTTAATTTTCATTGTTTCGATGATAACCGAGGCCATTATATTGATGAGCTTAAACGAGAGTTAAAGAGGAAAGGACTTATTAAGGATAATAGAGTAAGTAAAAAATTTGGAGTTAAGCAAGAATTTAAGGATTCTGAATTCTATAAAACAGTAAAAATATTTCTTAATCACAAAATTGAAAATAGTAGCAAAAAGAAGAACAATTTACAGGATATAAAAAATAATTTTGTATTTGATTACAGATCAAGAGTTTTCTCTATAAGAGAAGAGCAACTTGAGCTAAGTAAAAAAGAAGATACTACGCTTTTAAAATCAATAGAAAATGAAAAAAAGACTTTGATGGTAAGTTTTAAGGATTTTGATAAAAATATAATCTTTAAAGCATTAAATATAAAATCAAAAAAAGATAACTCTTTGTATCGGTTTGAATTCTTAAATCAAGAGCTGGAGATTGAGAGTGTTGACGACCTTGTTAAGGAAAATATTTTAGGGAATCTTAAGATAAATATAATTACTTTATCAAGTGTAAAATCATTAAATGATTTAGGGCGTGAAGAACAACTTGATATAGTTTTAGGTTTTCTTGAAAAACTTGAGATATCACTAAAAACGATAAGTAATCCATATTTAGGGACAGAATTCAAAGGTGTTAAATTTTCTGATATTTTTAACGAGCCAAAAGAAAAGGCGGTTGTCATTGACGATGAGAGTAAAAAAATAGAGAATGAGCTAATTGGTGAGGAATGGTATGTCCTAAACGGTTTTAATGGAACAAATGAAGAAAGAAATTTAGTAAACTTCTTAAAAGATAAAATTGGTAATTTAAAATCAAAATACGAAGAAGTTTATTTACTTCGAAACGAAGAAGTATATAAGATTTATGATTTTGAGAAAGGACGAGGTTTCCAGCCTGATTTCTTGCTTTTTTTGAAACATAATAAGCACAAGCTTTATTATCAAGTCTTTATTGAACCAAAGGGATCTCAGTTTGTTGATAAAAGTGGTAATTTTACAGAAAGCAAAGAAGCATGGAAAGAAGAATTTTTAGACCAAATCTCAAAGAAATATGCCGGAAAGGATGTGCTGAAATTAGAAAATAAGGAATATAAGTTAGTTGGACTACCGTTGTTTAACGAAAGCATTAAAACTGATTTTGATAATTCGTTTAATAAACATTTGTTGGAGACAATATAATTCTGTTGGTTAGAGTTAGATCGAATAATCCACCTCGTTTTTACCCCTATTTGACTCTGGACGAGGTGTCTCAAACCATTCTGGATGAACCTTGTATATTGCCCGTAATTCCTTTATACTTTTATCAATAACTGCGAAGCTTAGCCGTGTTCTCGGTTCAAAGTTGCGGACATCGCCACCGCATTTTATAAAATAAAAATTTTTGCTAAAATTACCGCATGAAAAGATGCGATGAATTTTTTTATAAGACATTTAAAATATTTACATTCTTTGCAGTTATTTTTGTATTTTCCGGAATTGTTTTTTCAAACGTTTCCGCAATAGCTAAATCAAAATCTTACAATTATCTCCGCCTGTTTTATTTTAGAGACGGCAAGCTGGCGCGAGAATCTCTATTTGCTCATACCGCTTCAATCGATATTTTCGCGCCGCAATCATATTCTTTGAACAGTTCGGGAAAACTTATTGGAAGCATAAAATTCGATATTTTAACTTTCGCCAAAAAACATAAAATTAAAATTATGCCGCTTGTAACCAACGGTAATTTCAATCGAACAATTTATCAATCAATTCTTGATAACTCGGCGAAACAGGACTTAGCAATAAAAGCGCTTGTTGAAGAGGCGAAAAATAAAAATTACTTGGGCTGGCAATTTGATTTTGAGCAGATGGATGCTTCTTACCGCGATAAATATTCCACTTTTGTCGCTAAAACGGGAGAAATTTTTAGAAAAAATAATCTAGTGTTCAGCGTTGCAGTGATAGCGCAGGTCTCAAGCAATCCTAACGATTACCCGAATGACTTGTGGCAAAAAACAATCGGGGTTTACGATTACGCGGCTTTGGCTAAAAACGCGGATTTTATAAGCGTGATGTCGTATGACGATCCAGAATCAACCGGGCCGGTGGTTGAATATTCATGGCTAAAACGCGTTTTAGATTATAGCTTGAAATTTATACCGAACGAAAAACTTTCAATGGGAGTTCCTCTTTACTACTGGCATTGGAACAATGAAACAGGAGCTCGCGTCGGAGCCGGCGGCAGGCAAGGTATTTATAATGTTTTTAAAAAACACAAAGTTTCCGTAAGTTACGATAAGGAAATGGAAGCGGCTTTTTTAACTTACTACAGTCGCGCCAGGCAATATACAATCTGGTACGAAAACGCCGCGAGTTTGGCAAAAAAAATTGAACTGATGGCAAGCTACAACCTTCATGGTTTTTCAGCTTGGGCGCTCGGACTTGAGCTCCCCAGTATTTATCGGGTTATTAAAAAATAAGTAGTTACATATAGAATTTTGATTTCTTCAGTAATTGGCTTTATAGTTATAGTCGCATAAATATATGGAAGGGTGGCAGTCCGACTGGAGGACTAGTTAAAAATATAACACT
>CAZBAA010000023.1:0-7056 GCA_964490095.1 uncultured Candidatus Saccharibacteria bacterium | reverse complement strand
ACAGGAACTTTATTTATCTTGTGAATTGGCCCTATCTTTAAGGGAAACCTTAGAAAAAGAATTTGGCAAGGCCACTCCAACTTTTAATTACCAGTTTCAGTATATTCATGCCGATGTAGGCGAGGTGGGCAAAACAAAAGAAATGGTGAAAGAAGTAATCGGATTGATAAAAAGCAACGGTTTTGAACCAAGAATAAAGCCGCAATCTTTTGCTGCTTCGGTAGTAGCAGATAGATACACATAAAAAACAAAATAACTTGTTCTTTGACAATTAAGAAGAGGAGGTTCTTCAAATGGAAACCGTGCCTAGTTGTTCTCAGTGCGGGCTTAAGCTTGTGCCTATGCCTTCTAACATTATTTTTTGTTGGCATTGTGGGGAAAAGCTTTCCACATCAGTGCAGCTTAAGATGGCAATGTTCAATGAGCGATTAGAAGAAAAGAGGCCTTTGGTTTTAAGATTGGTGCCGTCAGTATTTGATAAGATCTGGCGTCGATGTAGCGTGGAAATTCATTTCCAAGATGCCGTGTCTTTGCGTTTATTTGATGAAATTATTAAATTAAATGGATTAGCGCCTCGGAGCGAAGAAGAACAAATTAATTTTTGCGGTTTTTGCGGGAAAGAACTTCCAAAAGAATTGCCGACAGAATGGCAAATCGTGCTTCAACAACAGCTCTCTTATTTTAGATAAATTCTTGTTTAGCTAAAGCTTGTTGCGAATACAAGCTTTTTTATTTTTGCAAAATGTTTTATAATCTTGATATGAAAGCTAGAAAAGCTAGGTCGGACATAGCTTTTTACACCTATTGACAAGAATACTGAATAGGTGTACAATAAAGACCAGTAGAAAATTAGCTTTTTGAAAATTAATTTGTATCGGTGGTTATGTGTAGTCAGGTCTTGAGGCTTGTGAGTTGTGAATAGATTAAATTTATGTAGCCAGAACCCTGTAAATTGTCGTGTTTTGGCACCGCAACCCAAACCCCAGGAGGTCTACCATGACCACTAAACAACTCGTTTACGCTATCAAGGGGAGTCCGACGCTCGCGTCGTACTTCACAAACTGGACAACCGGAGAGTCAATTTGTCCATGTTGTGTCAAGAAAATTGTAGAATTTTCTAACCAACAAGAGTCTGAAGCGGTGGTTGACACCATCGTTAAGACGGGACGACGTCATCATGAGATAGAAACTCTGATTGACGAATTGACCCGAGGGTTTCGGGAAGAACTTGCAGAAACGGATAGGCAGCTCGACCAAGCTGTTGGCCGTTTATACGAGATCTTCAACGCGCGCTAACGAGGCGTGAACAAAGAGCAACCCACTCTTAAAAATGGGCTGTAATACCAAGGGGTAGTTCCTTGGGGCCCAACAAGCCGACATCGTAAGAGCAACTAAAAGTTGCTCTTTTTTCTTTTGTGGAATTTGTGTAGAATACATAAATTAAAAGATACATGGATTCAAATCAATTACGTCAGAAGTTTTTAGAATTTTTTGAAAAAAATGGGCACACAATTGTGCCTTCTTCGTCTTTACTGCCGACAGATTCATCGGTGCTTTTTACTACTGCCGGAATGCAGCAGTTCAAACCTTATTATTTGGGAGAGGAATCTCCTTTTGGTAAAAATGTTGCCTCTTGCCAAAAATGCATAAGGACTTCAGACATTGAAGAAGTGGGAGACGAAAGTCATCTGACATTTTTTGAAATGTTGGGTAATTTTAGTTTTGGAGGCTATTTTAAAGAAGAAGCAATAAAACTGGCACATAAATTTATCGTTGAAGAATTAGGATTGAAAATTGATTACGTAACAATATTTAGCGGGGATAGCGAGGTCCAAAGAGATGATATATCTAAAAATGTATGGTTCAATCTAGGAATAAAAGATATACGCGAATGTGGCCGCGAAGATAATTTTTGGGGACCAACAGGAGACGAAGGGCCCTGTGGCCCAACAACAGAAATTTATGTTGACGGCGTTGAGATTTGGAATATAGTTTTTAACGAATTTTTTTGCACAAAAGATAAAAAATTAGAAAAACTGAAGACACCGGGCGTTGATACGGGAATGGGCTTGGAAAGATTAGCCATGGTTGTCCAGGGCAAGAAAAGTGTTTTTGAAACAGATTTGTTTGAAGATATTTTTAAGCAGATACCAGAAGAAATGATTTATACTGAAAAAGAAAAAAGAATTATTGCTGACCACGCAAGGGCAATTTCTTTTTTAATTTCTGATGGCGTAAGACCTTCAAATAAAGATCAAGGATATGTTTTAAGGAGATTGATAAGAAGAATCACCGGATCGTGGTCGCAAGATATTTTCAAGGCGGTAGTTGATAAATATCAGATAACTTACTCGGAATTAAATTTAGAAAAAATATGGGACGTTATTGATAAAGAAGCAAAAACTTTTATGACGGCTTTAAAAGAGGGTGTGGTTTATTTAAACAAAATAAAAAATCCGACTACAAAAGACGCTTTTTATGTTTATCAAACACACGGATTACCTATTAGCTGGATAAAAAAAAATATCCCAAGCTTTGATGAGAAAGAATTTGAAGAAGAACTAAAAAAACATCAGGAGTTGTCGAGGACGGCTTCAGCGGGAATGTTTAAAGGTGGGCTGGCCGACCACAAGCTAGAGACCATAAAACTGCACACCGCTCATCATTTGCTTTTGGCGGCCTTGCAGCAGGTTTTCGGCAAAACAGTTAAGCAAAAAGGAAGCAACATAACTTCAGAACGCCTAAGAATTGATTTTTCTTTTGGCCGAAAGCTTACCGACGAAGAAAAGAAAAAAGTTGAGGATATTGTAAATGAGAAAATAAAAAAGGGATTTTCAATAGTAAACAAAGAGATGCTAAAAGAAGAAGCTCGGAAAATTGGAGCAGAAATGGAATTTGGTGTAAAATACGGTAATACCGTGTCGGTCTATTTTATTAAAGACAAAAAAGGCAATGTTTTTAGCAAGGAGTTTTGCGGCGGCCCCCACGTTAAAAATACTTCCGAATTGGGTAAATTTAAAATTATTAAAGAAGAAGCTTTGGGTTCTGGGGTAAGAAGAATTAAAGCAATTTTAGAGTAAAAAAATGGCAAGGAAAATGTTTGATATTCTACCACCTAAGCTAGCGCGCAAGATAGAAAGTGAGATCAAATCTTTAGCTGGGGTAGAAGAAAAGCATAACAAAAAACAGCCGGTTGGAAAACATTATAAAAAGGCACATTCGGCAAAAACCGCCGGCGCCGGCGGGAAAAGACGATTCCCTTTAAAAAAGATTTTAGCTGGTTCGGGCGTTTTGGTGTTAATATTGTTTGGTATCTTGTATTTCAAATTACAGAGAGCGACTGTGGAAATTTGGCCTAAAACAGAAGTATTGAGTTTTAAAGAACAGATAATGGCCGACAATTCTGCAGATACAATTGACTCTGGTATTAAGATTATACCAGCTAAAGTTATTGAAGAAGAAAAAGATCTTTGGCAGGAATTTCCGGCGACCGGCAACGCTTCCGATGACGGCAAGGCAGAAGGCACGATTTTAATTTACAACAGTTACAGTCCGGCCGAGACCATTACTTTAAAAAAGGGAACTCATTTTTTGTCTGATTCGGGGAAATATTTTGTAACTTTGCAAAAAGTTGTTGTACCGGCCGCCAAAAAACAAAGCAACAAAACTGTTCCAGGGTCGGTGGAAGCTAAAGTTCAAGCTGCCTAATCTGGAGAAGATTATAACATAAAGCCGTCTAAGTTCTCTGTACCGAAATTAGCGGGAACTTCTTACTATTATAGTATTTATGCTCAGTCGTTCCAGGTCATGACTGGCGGGTTTTCAAGTGAAGTAAAAAAAGTTACTGAAAGTGATATTGAAACTGCAAAAAACACCATGCACCAAAAACTTTTAGACGATGTAAAAGAGGCCTTAAAGAATAGGATTGGCGGGGACTACATTTTATTAGATGATGCCATCTTTCCAGAGATTATTGAATCATTTCCTGCCGTTAAGGCAGAGACCGTAGTGGATAAATTTAACTATCAAGCTAAAGCCAAAGCAACTGCTTTGGTTTTTAAAAAATCGGATTTGGAAAACTTTATTAAAGAATATGTGAAATCAAATGTGTCAGACCCTAAAACTTTTTTAGAGAGAAGTTTGAGTTTTAATTATAATCCAGAAACAATGGATATTAAGGGCGGTAAAGCAGTTCTTAATTTGGATTTTTCCGTTAAGACATATCAAATGGTTGACAAAAGTGATTTGATTGCTTTGTTTAGGGGGAAATCAGCCGATGAAATAAAGCAAAGTATAGAAAGCAGAATGGCCGATGATGTGGTTCAGGTCAAAGTAAATTTTTGGCCTTTCTGGACCAAGAGCGCCCCCAAAGACAAAAATAAGATTAAAGTTGATTTGAGATTTGAGTAATTGATAAATTGTTGACTAAAACAAACTAATTTGTTAGAATACACTCTCAACTGGTTAAATACCAATGGTCCAACAAGAGGAGAATAAAGATTCAAAGAAAGTTGTTAGACGAGAAGGCAGAGTAATAGAGGCTTTACCAAACGCCTTTTTTAAGATATCTTTGGACGATGGAAAAGAAGTGATGGGTTTTTTGTCGGGCAAGATGCGTCTCAATAGAATTACTATTTTACCGGGGGATAAAGTTACTTTAGAAATGAGTCCCTATGATGAAAGTAAGGGCAGAATAGTTTATCGTTTAAAATAGATAATATGAAAGTAAGACCGTCGATTAAAAGAATTTGTAAAGATTGTAAAATTGTCAAAAGAGAAGGGTGTCTTTACGTTATTTGCAAAAAAAACCCAAAACATAAACAAAGACAAGGTTAATTTATCATGCCGAGAATTGCGGGAGTAAATATCCCTGAAAATAAAAGAATAGAAATAGCTTTAACCTATATTTATGGAATAGGCAGGCCTTTGAGTTCAAAGATTTTGAGGATGGCGAAGGTTGACATAAATAAAAAATCTCAAGATTTAACTCCGCAAGAGCTCAATGCTCTAAAAGACATCATCGAGAAAAACCATAAAGTTGAAGGAGATCTAAAAAGGCAGATTATGATAAACATTAAAAGGTTGAAGGACATCGGGTCTTTCAGGGGATTGCGTCATATTAAAGGTTTACCCACCAGGGGCCAAAGAACAAAGACCAACAACAGGACAGTAAGGGGCAATGTAAGGAAGACAATGGGTTCTGGCAGAAGACCGGCGGCAACACCAACCTAATGAAATCCGAAGCACGAAATCCGAAATCCGAAACAAATTCTAAATTCAAAATCTGAATTTTCAAAACACGTTTCGAATTTAGATATTCGAATTTCGAATTTCTTTTACTAAATAAAAGCTATGGGGAAAAAACATATTATTCAAGTTGATCAAGAGGAATTAATAAAAGAAAAGGAAAAGGTTGAAAGCCTGCTAAAAAAAGAAGTAAAAGTAAAATCAACAGCAGCCAAAATCCTTGAAGGGAAAATATATATATCCTCTTCTTACAATAATACTTTAATAACTCTTACAGATAACCGAGGTCAGGTTTTGGCTTGGAAATCGGCTGGTTCCGTTGGTTTTAAAGGAACAAAAAAAGCTACTTCTTTTGCTGCTTCCAGAGTGGCAGAGACAATATCTAATATCTCCAAAAAAATAGGGATAGAAAGAATAAGTATTTTTATAAAAGGGATAGGAGCAGGCAGAGAATCGGCGGTAAGAACTTTAGTTGCCCAGGGCTTAAACGTCATTTCGATTAAAGATGTGACTCCGATTCCTCACAATGGTTGTAAGCCAAAGAAAATAAGAAGAGTTTAACATGCCAGTAACACAACGAGCTAATTTACCAGGGCCTCAAATGGGCTATCAAAAAAAAAGAAGGAGTAAGACAGCTTCAGAATATAAAAAGTCACTGCAGGAAAAGCAAATACTTAAAAGGTTATATGGCCTTCAAGAGCGCCAATTTAAGAAATATGTAAAAGAGACCCTATCAAGAATGGGTAAAGTTCAAGATGTTGCCAATGAACTTGTTGGCAGTTTGGAAAAGAGGTTGGATAATGTTGTGTTTCGTTTAGGATTTGCCTTGTCTCGGGCCCATGCAAGACAGTTGGTTTCCCATGGAATTTTTTTGGTGAATAGCAAACCTGTGAACATTCCGTCTTTCAAAATAAAAATAGGAGATATTGTTACTATTAAAGAATCTAAAAAATCAAAACCAGTTTTTAAGGATTTAATAAATTCACTCAAGAAGAAAGAAATTCCTTCATGGTTAACTTTAGATAAGGAAAAATTTGAAGGAAAGATTATTGGAGAACCTTCTTTGCAAGAGGTAAATCCACCGGCTGAAATTTCTTTAATTTTTGAGTTTTATTCAAGATAATTAAAAAATAAAAATATGATTCCTCTTCCATTACCTATAAAAATAATTCAAAAAAATAAAAACCAGGCCTGTTTTGAAATAGAGGGTTTGTATCCTGGTTATGGTACTACCATTGGCAATTCTTTAAGAAGGGTCTTGTTGTCATCCTTATCTGGCGTTGCTGTAACAGAGGTAAAAATAAAGGGAGTTCCGCACGAGTTCTCTACAATCTCCGGAGTTATGGAGGACACTGTAGTATTGACTCTTAATTTAAAAAATCTGAGATTTAAGGTTTACGAAGGCGATTCATATAAAATCCAACTGAAAGCCAAGGGGGCTAAAGAAATTAAAGGGTCCGATTTCAAACTGCCTCCTCAGGTGGAACTTTCTAATCCAGAAGCCCATATTGCCACTATAACAGACAAAAAAACAGAACTGGAAATGGAAATCCAGATTGAAAAGGGTATTGGTTATGAGCCAAAAGACCGCAGAAAAACAAAAAGGACAGAAATAGGAATAATCCACTTGGATGCCATTTTTACGCCGGTTAGAAATGTAAATTTTGAAGTTGAGAATATGAGGGTGGAAGAAAGAACGGATTTTGACAGATTGAATTTAGAGATAGATACAGATGGCACAATCACTCCAGAAGCGGCATTTTTTGAGGCCTGTGATATTTTAATAAAACACTTCAATATAATTTCTGA
>CAZBAA010000022.1:6872-7731 GCA_964490095.1 uncultured Candidatus Saccharibacteria bacterium | reverse complement strand
AGCTGGACATTCTGCGAATTCGCAGTTGGGGCCGGTGCGGCTGACGTAAGAACCATTGGGGCAAAGTTTGGCGTCTTGGGTGCAGGCAATTGGTTTCGGCTGTTCTTGTGTTTTTGAATAGTACTGATAGCCGAAATATCCGGCTGTGCCAAACAAAGCAACCACCGCAACTACTATTACAATTGGCAAGATGAATCCTTTTTGGTTTTTCATAATTTTTGGTTATTCAATAATTTTTAAGATAGTAACAATCTTGACAAGGTTTTATAATCTGATACTATTACAGTATAAATGGCTTCGGCCTCCGAGGCTCCCGAAAGGGAGCCGATTTTTTTACTTTAAAAACTCTTTAACTTTTTCTGTAATTTCCTTAAATTCTGATTTTTTAATCATTCTCATTTTTCTAAGTAATCTTTTACTACTAATTAAACGCAATTGCGAAAGTATGATAACAGAATCGTCTTCGTCTCCCTGCGTTATCCTGTAATAATAACCTCCTGACTTTTTGGACCTGGTAAGTGGTAAAACCCAAAGTACGTATTTATTAAACTTTTTGATTACTAATATAGGTCTTTCAAATAATTTATTTTTACCATCTTCTTCAAATCCGATATTAAGTCCGATAGAACACCACCAAATTTCTCTCTCGTGAAATAAAATTTCCTCGTCGCGAATATTTAATTTTTTCTTAAGTTCGTTCCATTTATTAAAATCTTTAGAAAAATTACTCATAATCTTAATTTTTCTATACTTTTTGCCAATCGGGGTCATCCAGTTATTGGAATGACGTTTTTTAACTATAAACTTCTCTGGGATTAGCTACATCCGCAGGACCAAAACTACCCTCTTCTTCCACAAT
>CAZBAA010000022.1:564-6862 GCA_964490095.1 uncultured Candidatus Saccharibacteria bacterium | reverse complement strand
CTAACATATCAATCAATCTAGCCGCTCTTGAATAGCCAATTCTTAATCTTCTTTGCAAAAATGAAGCAGAGGCTTTTTTGGTTTCTAAAACTATGTGCTTTACTTCTTCAAACAATGGGTCGTCATCTCCGTTAAAAAATACTTCCCCTTCTCCTAGCCCATTTTGCTCTAAAATCTCTTGCAAACTTTGAGCAAGAGCGGTTTGCGGTTCTGTCATTTTTTTACCCTGTTCTGAAACAAAATCAGCAACTTTCTTAACCTCTTTTTCTGAAACGTGCGGGCCCTGAATTCTTGTGATTTTAGCCGACTTGGCCGACATATACAACATATCTCCGGCGCCCAATAACTTTTCGGCCCCAGCCGTATCCAAAACTGTTCTGGAATCAACCTGCGAAGCAACTTGGAAAGTAACCCTTGAAGTAATATTAGCTTTGATCAAACCTGTAATAACTTCTACCGACGGCCTTTGGGTAGCCAGCACCAAATGTATGCCCGTGGCTCTTGCCATTTGGGCCAATCTAACTATTCCGGCTTCCAAATCCCTCCCCTTAGCCGCCATTAAGTCTGCTAATTCATCAATAATTAAAACAATATACGGCAACTGAAGTCCGGACGCAACAACAGATTTATTTTGATTGTAAGTTGCAATATTTCTAGCCGGAATTTCAGAAAACACCTCAAACCTTCTTTCCATTTCTTTTATTAACCACTGCAAAGCATTCATTGTTTTTGAAGCATCATAAATCACCGGGCATAACAAATGGGGCATGTCATTGTAATTCTGAAACTCTACCCTTTTGGGGTCAACCATAATCATCCTTAAACTGTCGGGTGTCAATTTATACAAAAGGCTTAAAATCAAACTGTTTAAAAATATTGTTTTACCTGTTCCCGTGGCGCCGGCAACCAACATATGAGGCATTTCTGTTAAATCGGCATAAACTGGAGAACCGCTAACATTTCTACCTAAAGCAATAAGTAGAGGGGTCAGCGCATTTTGGTAATTTTGATGAGCAATTAAATTTCTCAAAACGACGGTTGACCTTACTTTGTTTGGCACTTCAATGCCAACTAAGGACTTGCCGGGTATGGGGGCCTCAATCCTAATCGGGTGAGCAGCCAAAGCTAAAGCCAAATTGTTAGAAAGCGTTGTAATTTTTGATAGTTTTACGCCTTCGGCCGGTTTGAAAGCATACTGAGTCACGGTAGGGCCGATATTGACTTCGGCCATCTCAACTGGAATGCCAAAATTTTCCAGGGTTTTTTTGATTATAGTTGAATTTTCTTTTATGTTGCCGGAAGTTGGAGCTGACTCATTGGGCGAAAGCAGATCTAAAGGCGGTAATAAAAAACCCCCTTTTACCAATGGCTTTTTCTTTTTGTTTAAGATGGCCGATTCGTCTTCTAAAGTTTTGGTTAAAGAACCCCCTTTTTTAAACAAAGAAATTCTGGGGGAAACTGGAGCAGACGTTTCAAATTTTTCTTCCTCTGCGCCCTTTATTTTAAAAGAGGGGACCTCTTTTTTACCCATAATTCGTGATATAAAAGAGGGTTTCTTTTCTTCTTCTAACTTTCCAGGCGCCTGGCCTTGAATAAACTGCAAAAATATGAAAAGACCTATTAAAATCGTAGCTCCAAAAATAACATTGGCCGCTAAAAGTCCAAAACCGCCAACCAGCAGTTTTGCCAGTAAAAAACCTACCCAGCCACCTTGCATTTTAGTTAAGTCCCGACTGGCTAAAACACCAGAAATGCCAACAAGGGTAATTAAAATAGCTAAAAACATAGTCAATGTTTTCCCTTTTTTCCTTGATTTCAAAAATATCAACCCTCCCAAAAAGAAAAATAGGGGAAGTGTAAAAACAACTTGCCCTATTAAAAACTTGGAAACACTTACAAAAATCCTGCCGGCGGTTCCGGCCTTATCCCAAAAGGAAAGCCCAACAACCGCCGCCGCCAAAAACATTAAAATTGCCTTAATCCACCTTTTCGTCCAAGAATACAAAACGGGGTTGCTGTTTTTTCCTTTTATTTTAGAATTCCCTTCTTTTTTAGAGTTATTTTTCTTGGTCATTACCTCATTATACCACCCTTTTCAAAAAACCTGTGCCTACTGGAATGAGCTTTCCAATAATTACGTTTTCTTTAAGACCGCGCAATTTATCTTCTTTGCCTTCAAGAGCCGCCTTAATCAAAATCCTGGAAGTTTGTTGGAAAGAAGCCGCTGACAAAAATGACTCCGAAGCCAAAGCCACCTCTGAAATCCCTAACAATATCTGCGCCCCAACAGGGGGTTTTTTCTTAACTTTTTTTAACCTTTCAACTTCTTCCTGAAATACTCCTTTCTCAACAACCTCACCTGCTACCCAAAAACTATTTCCTTCATCTTTTATTCTGATTCTAGAAAACATTTTTTGGATAATTACTTCAACGTGCTTGTCGTGAATATCAACACCCTGCGAAGAATATATCCTCTGGACTTCTTTTAAAATATATTTCTGGGCTGCTTCTAGCCCTGCTGATTTGTACAATTTTTTCAAATCCAAACTCCCCGCGCAAAGAGGCTGACTTTCTTTAACCT
This sequence comes from uncultured Candidatus Saccharibacteria bacterium, assembly GCA_964490095.1. Classification (GTDB taxonomy): domain Bacteria; phylum Patescibacteriota; class Minisyncoccia; order Minisyncoccales; family Staskawiczbacteraceae; genus JACPYG01. The sequence goes on along the minus strand of CAZBAA010000022.1, from coordinate 4,281 downwards.
CGTCTCCCTCTTTTACTAAAATAGCAATTCTGTCGGGAATTTTATATTCAACGTCAGTTGACTTTTTAGAGGATTTTTTAGCAACAGATTTAACCGTTATAATTCTTTTTTCTTCATCAACCTTTAATACTTTGCCTTCAGTCAGTGATATTACTGCCTCACCTTTAGGAGCCCTTGACTCAAAGATTTCTTCAATTCTCGGTAAACCCTGTGTAATATCGCCAGCTCCCACAACGCCTCCTAAGTGATGGGTTCTTAATGTCAATTGAGTGCCTGGCTCGCCAATTGCCTGGGCAGCCACAACTCCCACTGCTTCTCCCAATTTTACCAAATCGTTCCTACCTAAGTCCCAACCATAGCATCTTTGGCAAATTCCCGTCTTACTTTTACAGCTTAAAGGAGAACTCACTTGGACTTTTTCAACTTCGGCCTTACTAATTTCATAAGCCGTTTTCCAATCAATAAACTTACCTTTCTTAACAAAAGTCTTGCCCCGTACCACATCCGCTAAACAATATCTTCCAACTATTTTAAAGACAATATCTTGCCCTATACCCTGGGCGTCTTCTCTTAAGACGATTATGCCTGTTTTGTCGCCGCAATCTTCTTCATTGACTATCACATCATGGCTGACATCGATAAGACGACGGGTAAGATAGCCAGCCGAAGAAGTTCTTAAAGCAGTGTCGGCGGTGCCTTTTCTGGCCCCATGAGTAGAAATAAAATATTCCAAAACATTAAAGCCCTCAGTAAAAGATGATTTGATCGGCAGTTCAATAATATCGCCAGCGGGATTATTCACTAAACCCTTCATGCCAGCCATTTGTACCGGCTGCGCCCAAGTACCTCTGGCCCCGGCATTAATAATAGACAATACTGGACCGTCTTCGGGCAGGGTGGTTTTTAACAACTCTTCTATCTTGCTTTTTACTGACTGCCAAACTAAAATCTTTTGCGAAGTTTTTTCATCGTGTGAAAGCAAACCCCTTTCAAAGTGATTGTCAATTTCTTCCACTGCTTTTTCCGCCTCGTGGATTAACTGCTGTTTTTCTTTAGGAACAATCAAGTCATCCATGCCCCAGCTTATCCCAGACAAAGTGCAATATTCCAAACCGAGCATCTTAACTTTATCTAAAAATGATACGGCTTCTTTATTTGGATAATTTTCAATAATTTCTCTCGCCAGTTGCTTTAACGCTTTAGTATCTATCAACTTGTTTAAATATGGGTAACCTTTGGGTAAACTGGTGTTAAAAATAATTCTGCCGACGCTTGTTTCCACCAACTCTGGATTTTTCTCTTGCGTTAAAGGAACCCTGATTTTTTCGTTAAGTGTTAAAAAGCCATATTCATGAGCCATAACGGCTTCGAAGCCGCTTGAATAAATTTTTACTTCTTTTGATTTACCCTGAGGGCTGTCATCTTTTATTTTTGTTAGAAAATAGCACCCCAAAGCAACATCGCGAAAGGGACCAATAATTGGTAAACCTGTGGCAGGCCTCAAAAGATTTAAAGAAGAAGACATAATTTCTCTGGCTTCTTTCTGCGCCTCGTCTGAAAGAGGCAGATAAACTGCCATTTGGTCACCGTCAAAATCGGCGTTAAATGCCTCGCAGGCAAAGGGGTGCAACTTAATTGTTTCTCCCTCAGTTAAAACCGGTTGAAATGCCTGGATACCAAGCCGGTGCAAAGTTGGAGCCCTGTTGAGTAAAATTAATTTCCCTTTTACTATTTCCTCTAAAATAGCCCAAACTTCAGGAACTTTTTCTTCAATCAAGCGGGCTGCTCCCCTAATATTATAAGCCAACTCCTTGTCTAAAATCCTTTTAATGACAAACGGTTTGAAAATTTCCAGAGCCAGCATTTTGGGTAAACCGCACTGAGAAAAATGAAGTTCAGGCCCCACTGCAATAACCGACCTGCCAGAATAATCAACACGTTTGCCCAAAAGATTCTGCCTAAATCTTCCTTGTTTTCCTGCCAATATCGCAGCCAAAGATTTCAACAATCTCTTGCCTCCGGTGGTGGCAGTAGTTGTCACTCCCTTTCGCATTTCGTTGTCAATTAAAGCGTCAACTGCTTCCTGCAGCATTCTTTTTTCGTTTCTGACGATGACTGATGGCGCCGAAATTTCTAAAAGATATTTCAATCTGTTATTTCTGTTTATAACCCTCCTGTAAAGGTCGTTTAAATCAGAAGAAGCATACCTTCCGCCGTCTAATTGAACCATTGGCCTTAAGTCCGGCGGCAAAACGGGCAACACGTCCACAAACATCCATTCTGGCCTGATGTTAGCTTTTAACATCCCTTGAAAAACTTTCAATCTTCTCAGAACTTTCTTTTTTAGAGCCGGGGGAGTATTTCCACTCTCTTTTATCAGCTCGCCAATCGTCTTTTTCAAATCAACTTGAGAAAAGAGGTTCCTGACTGTTTCAGCGCCGGTTCCGGCTTCAAATACCTCGCCGTATTTTAATGACAAAGTATGATAAACCACCTCAGACAAAATTGAAAGTGGCTTGATTGCTAAAACTTCCTGAACGGCTTTTTCTCTGGCTTGCTTTAATTCTTGCTTGGCAGCTGCTGTCTTTGCTTTTTTGACTTTCACTTTGTACTCCTGCTCAATGGCAAGAAGTATCCTGTTTCTTGCCTCTGCATCAACTTTGGTAACGATATATGAAGAAAAATAAATAACTTTTTCTAACTGCTGTGAAGATTTATCCAAAACCAATCCCATTCTTGAGGGTACCCCCCTTAAAAACCAAATATGAGAAACAGGGGCGGCTAATTTAATGTGGCCCATTCTTTCTCGCCTGACCGAAGATTTAGTGACTTCCACCCCGCATCTGTCACAAACCACGCCTTTATACCTTATTCTTTTGTATTTCCCGCAGGCGCATTCATAATCTTTTTCGGGGCCAAAAATCCGCTCATCAAAAAGGCCTTCCTTTTCTGGCTTTTGAGTTCTGTAGTTTATTGTCTCTGGCTTTGTCACTTCGCCGCGAGACCACGACAAAATTTCCTCAGGCGAAGCCAATTTTATTCTTATTGATTCTAAATCTACTACACGCATAAAAATATAAAAACTTATTCTTAATTATTTATTTTCTTTTTCCTCCCTTAGTTTTTCTTTGACTTCTACCGCCAATCCTAGAGATTTTAATTCGGCCACCAGTAAGTTAAACGAGGCTGGAATATTGGGATTTCTTATAGGTTCTCCTTTTAATATGGCCTCGTAAGTTGCGGCCCGGCCCATAACGTCGTCTGACTTAATAGTCAACATTTCCTGTAAGGTATGAGATGCGCCATAACCTTCCAAAGCCCATACTTCCATTTCCCCAAACCTCTGGCCGCCGAACTGCGCCTTGCCGCCTAAGGGCTGTTGGGTAATCAAAGAATACGGCCCAATAGACCTGGCGTGAACCTTGTCATCAACCATATGGATCAACTTCATTACATACATATAGCCAACAGTGATTGGTTTTGGAAAAGGAAGGCCTGTTTTACCGTCGTACAAAGTTGTCTGGCCCGATTCGGGAAGCCCGGCTTCTTTTAATTCTCTTTTAATGTCTTCTTTATCAGCCCCCAGCAATGCCGGAGAAATTGCTATGTAGTTTAACTTATGGGCGGCCCAACCAAGATGAGTTTCTAAAATTTGGCCGATATTCATTCTTGAGGGAACAGACAAGGGAGATAGCACCAAATCAATTGGAGTGCCAT
>CAZBAA010000022.1:0-554 GCA_964490095.1 uncultured Candidatus Saccharibacteria bacterium | reverse complement strand
TATTTTTGAAACAACTCCTTTGTTGCCGTGCCTTCCCACCAATTTGTCTCCGACTTTTACTTTCCTTACTTCGGCAACTTCAACCTGAATCTTTTTTATAACGCCGGGTTCCAACTTATGTCCAAGCTCTCTTGAAAATATCTTAACATTGACCACTTTACCTCTTTTGCCATGCTCCATTCTCAAAGAACTGTCTTTGACATCCTTAGCTTTTTCGCCAAAGATCGCTCTTAACAATCTTTCTTCTGGAGTTAATTCTGCTTCACCCTTTGGAGAAATCTTTCCAACTAAAATATCATTGGGACCGACTTCCGCGCCAACCCGGATGATTCCTTCCTCGTCTAAATCTTTAAGTTTTTCTTCCCCAACATTGGGGATATCTGAAGTAGTTACTTCTGGACCTAACTTGGTCTCTCTCACGTCACAGGTGAAGTCTTCGATGTGAATAGAACTAAAATCAAAATCTCTAACTAATTTTTCTGAAATAACAATTGAGTCCTCAAAGCCGCCGCCTCGTAACGGTAAGAAACACACTAAAATATTTCTCCCTAACG
>CAZBAA010000021.1:0-8266 GCA_964490095.1 uncultured Candidatus Saccharibacteria bacterium | reverse complement strand
AAATGTTTTAAGAATAGGGCTTTTCGAGCTTTTGTACAGCAATAAAGAGGAGGTTCCGCCTAAAGTTGCCATAAACGAAGCAATAGAACTAGCAAAAACATTTTCGGGCCAGACCTCCGGTAAGTTTGTCAACGGAGTTTTGGGAACGGTTTATAAACAGTTAGAAAACCAATGAAGGATTTTTCCACTTTTGAGAAAAAATTAGGATTAAATTTTAAAGATAAAAACCTTTTAACACAAGCCTTTGTGCATAGGTCTTATTTAAATGAAAATCCCAGTTTTCATTTGAACCATAACGAGAGGTTGGAGTTTTTAGGCGACGCAGTTATAGAGTTGATTATCACAGAAGAGTTATATAAAAAGTATCCAGAGAAATCAGAAGGCGAGCTGACAAATTGGAGGGCAGCTTTAGTTAATGCCAAAATGCTCACTTCAGTTGCCAAGGATCTTGGTTTTAACGACTTTTTACTGCTTTCCAAGGGTGAAACAAAAGAGTTGGGCAAGGCCAGGGCCTATATTTTAGCCAATACTTTTGAGGCCTTAGTGGGGTCGGCTTATCTTGATTCGGGGTATGCTGCGGCCGAGAAATTTATAAAAAAACATTTGATTAAAAATTTATCTGATATTGTCAAAAATGGTTTGTATAAAGATGCAAAGTCGGAGTTTCAAGAAGAAGCTCAAGATAGAATGGGCGTAACTCCGGTTTATAAAGTTATTCGCGAGTGGGGGCCAGACCATCAAAAAAATTTTACAGTGGGAGTTTATCTTGAAAATAAATTAGTGGCTGAAGGCGGGGGTTTTTCAAAGCAAGAGGCAGAAGAAGCAGCAGCCAAAGAAGCTTTAATATCGCAAAGCTGGAACAAATAAAATATTATGCTTACTATTCGTTTAACTAGAAGGGGCAAGAAAAATCAGCCATTTTTTAAAGTGGTTGTGATAGACAAAAGGAGGTCGTCTAAAGGCGGCAGGGCGGTTGAAGTTTTGGGTTATGTCAACCCATTAACCAAGAAAAAGAGCTTAAAGAGTGAAAGGATTTTGTACTGGTTAAAATGCGGAGCCAGGCCGTCTGCAACAATGAATAATTTATTAGTGCAAGAAAAAATTATTGAGGGTAAAAAAATCCACGTTTCTAAGATTAAGAAATCTAAATCAGAAAAAGTGGTAGAGAAACCGGTTGAACAAGTAAGTTGACATATTTTTAAAAGAGAGTAAGATGAACTTACCTGAAAGGTCGAGCTATAGAAATTAGATTTATTTGATAATAAGGAAACATGGCAAAAGATAACGATAAAGAGTTTCTTGAGCACATTGTCAAAGAATTGGTTGATAACCCCAAAGACGTCAAAGTTGAGAGAAAAGTTGACGAAATGGGTGTTTTGCTTTCTTTGAAAGTGAACCCGGCAGATATGGGTCAAATTATTGGCCGCGAAGGATCAACTGCCAAGGCAATAAGAAACTTAGTCCGAATTGTCGGATTGAAGAATCACGCCAGAGTCAACCTCAAAATTGAGGAACCAGAAGGCGGGCGCGCTCCAAGAGTTGAAAAAAAAGAAGTTACGGAAGATATCGAAAACATTTCTCTGTAATTCAAAAGATTTACAGTTTACCGAGGACGGTGTTATCATCATGGTAGCGCCGTTTTCGTTTAAATTATGATTAAATTTGATATTATTACAATTTTTCCGGAAATTTTTACCTCTTATTTCAAAGAAAGTTTAATTTCACGCGCCCAAAAGAAAAAGTTTATTAAAGTAAAAGTTCACAACTTAAGGTCTTGGGCAAAAGGTGTCCACAAAACAGTTGACGACAGGCCTTACGGAGGTGGTTTGGGAATGGTGCTAAAGATTGAACCAATATACAAGGCAGTAACTGCCTTGAAATCCCAAAAAAAATACAAAGTTGTGCTTTTTACCCCCAGAGGTAGAAAGTTTAACCAGAAATTAGCTTTTCAGCTTTCAAAATCAGACCAAATTATTTTTATTTGCGGCCGGTACGAGGGTGTTGATGAAAGAGTGGCAAAAAACATTGCGGATATTAAGCTATCAATAGGGGATTACGATTTAATGGGCGGAGAATTGCCGGCAATGGTGGTTATAGAAGCGGTTTCAAGATTAATCCCGGGAGTTTTGGGCAAGCCCAAGCTTTTAAAAGAACGCATTACCAAAAACGGCGGTTTTGTTGAATATGCTCAATATACTCGCCCTGAAGGATTTGAGACATGGAGAGTGCCTAAGGTTTTGCTTTCCGGCGATCACAAAAAAATAGAAGATTGGAAAAAAAAGCACGGTAAAGTGATTGAATAATTCAAAAAATCTGATACAATTCAATTCACTGGGTAGGTGGCGGAGCAGCTAACGCACTAGACTGTAAATCTAGCGGTCACTGACCTTCGGGGGTGCAAGTCCCTCCCTACCCACACAAAAAATTGCCGATGTAGCTCAGTGGCAGAGCAACTCCATGGTAAGGAGTAGGTCGCCGGTTCAAATCCGGCCATCGGCTCAGGAATTAAGAAAGTATAAAGTATACAAAATAACAAAAACATGGCAGTAAAAAAACCATTTTTGAAAGTTCAGTGCACGGTTTGCAAAAGCGCCAATTACTTTACAAAGAAATCAAAAAAGTCGGCAGAAACGGAAAAAAAGTTGGAGTTAAGCAAATTCTGCAAATTTTGCAGAAAGCACACCTTGCACAAAGAAGGCAAAAGGTAAAAACATTAATATGGAGAAAAATTTGTTGCCGGTAAAACCTTTTCAAGAAACCGAAAATATGTGCGGGCCGGCCAGTTTGAAGATGATTTTGGATTATTACGGAATACAAAAATCGGAAGAAGAGCTCGCCAAAATATGCAGAACCACGCACGAATTGGGCACAAGCAATGAAGACCTTAAAAAAGCGGCAGAAAGTTTTGGGTTTAAGGTAGAGATGAAGGATTATAGCACTTTTGAAGATATTAAGCGCTGGCTGGATAAAAAAGTTCCGGTGATAGTGGATTGGTTTACCAGAGGTAAAGCCGACTATGATGATTCTGATATAGCAGATGGGCATTATTCGATAGTGGTTGGGTTAGATGATGAGAAAATATACATTCAAGACCCGGAATTAGGTAAAATAAGGGAAATTAAAAGAGATGATTTTATGGTGGTCTGGTTTGATTTTAAAGGAAAATATATTAAACCTGAAGAATTGGTAATCAGGCAAATAATCGCAATTTATAAATAAAAACTAATAAAAAGATCATGACTTGTGAAATCTGTAATTTTAAAAACCCAAAGGGCACAGTAAGCGCTGTGATTATAAAAGATGGCAAATTACTTTTGCTCAAAAGAAAAGAAGAACCCTTTTTAGGCCAATGGGACCTTCCCGGCGGGTATATGAATAAAGGCGAAACTCCTGACCAAACTGTTATCAGGGAAGTAAAAGAAGAACTGGGAGTGGAAAGCAAAGTTGATTTTATCAATTGGTTTCCGGGAAACGCTTTTTGGAAATCGGAAACATTTCCAGTTTTAAATCATGCCTATCTGGTAGAAATCAAGGGCGAAATTATTTTTAATAAAGAAGAAAACTCTGATTATATTTGGCGAGATATCAATGATATGAAATTAGAAGAAATAGCTTTTGATTCAAATCAGTCCATTGTAAAATATTTGCAGAAAAATTTTATTGATTTTTTGGAACTGAAAGAGCTTATCAGCCAACTTGATTCTTCTGCTAATATTAAAGAAATTAATTTTTACAGATCCCTTCTAAATGGTTATTTCAGCAAGAAAGTTGTTGATGGTAAGTTGGTTGGGGTGGGATGGATTTATTCAAGACAAACGTTGTTGAGAAAGCAGGCGGTTGTTGAGGATGTTGTTGTAGACCAGAATCATCGCAAAAAAGGATATGGCGAGGAAATAACAATTGATTTGATCCGCTGGGCAAAAGAAAACGGGGTCCAAGTTATTGAGTTGACAACCAATCCCAAACGCGTCGCCGCCAATAGTTTGTATCAAAAATTGGGCTTCAATCTTCATCCAACAAATCATTACTTGTATATGATAGAATAATTTTATAGGGGGTGTAGTTCAATGGCAGAATTACGGTCTCCAAAACCGTTGATCGAGGTTCGAATCCTTGCACCCCCGCCAAGTAAGACTTTTTAATGTAATTTTTTTAATTATGGAAGATATAATTTTTCAAATTTATGGGACTTTTGTTTTAACTTTAGCTGGATTTGTCCTACCAATTATCGCTATCGCCTTATCGTTGTTTCCAGAGGGATTTAAAGTATTAAAACAGAAATATGAAAATGAACAAAAACAAGCAGAAGGGAATCTAACAATTGAATTAGAAAAACAAAGAACTAATAAAGAGATTAATTATGACGATTTAAACAAAACGATATCTACTCTTAAATCAACCAAGAGAAAATCTAAAAAACGTTTATCCTATTTAAATCCATTGTCTATTATGTCAAAAAGTATAATTGCAATTGGAATTTCATTAGACTTTTTTTTATTATCAATATATTTAATAGACTCACCATTTTATTATCAATTTTTATTAATTATATTTCTATCTGTTGTAAGTATTATTTTTGCAATACGAACAATAATGATTTTTGTAAATTCAATAGGCATAATAATTGAAGCATCAACCGCAGTTCAGGAAATAAGAAAAGCATCCGAAGAAAAAATTTTAGAACTCCTGACCGCTTTAGTTGATAATAGTAAAAAAGGGGATCAATCTATATTTATAGATAAAAAATATATTATAGTGCTTTTTGATAATAAAAAAGCTGTTGATAATAATAAATATACATTTTCAGTTAACAAAAAATGTTTAATAGAAGTTCATCTTACAAATTTAAGTGTCTATATGTTAAAAAATATAGAGCACGGTTTTACTTTTCCCAAAGAATTTCTCGTGGAAGGAAATACTATATCAAGTACATATACTAGTAATACAGAAAAGATAATAAGATTTAAATATGATTATATTCAATCTAAAGTCAATCTAAAGGGCGAAATTGATATAACATTTTTAAAAACTGGAATATTTGATGTAGATACCTTTATTAAAGGAGAGAATTTAAAAAACAAGAGGATAAAATTCAAAATTGAAGTAATCGAATAAATATTGAATATTTTAATTACTCTATAAAAATTTAATGTCAGGTATAATAACCACAAAATTAGATAAGGAAATCAATAAAATTGATTTACAAAAACCATATTTTAATGAAGGTAATATTTTTATTTACAGAGACGATATTTTAAAAATTACTGCCATCCCCGAAAATTCAGTTGATTTAATCGTTACTTCACCGCCTTATAATATTGATATTCATTATAATTCTCACGCAGATAATTTGTCTTATGATGATTATTTGGAATTTACCCAAAAATGGATTAAGAAATGTTTTGATTTAGCAAAAAAAGAAGGACGATTTTTACTAAACATTCCCCTTGATAAAAATAAGGGTGGACAAAAATCAGTCGGCGCGGATATTACAAAAATTGTAAAAGATATTGGTTGGAAATATCATTCAACGATTATTTGGAACGAGGGGAATATTTCTCGTCGTACCGCTTGGGGTTCTTTTATGTCTGCTTCTGCCCCTTATGTCATTGCACCGGTGGAGTTAATTCTGGTTTTATATAAAGATAGTTGGAAAAAAACGAGTGGTAGTGGGAAAAACGATATAACAAAACAAGAATTTATGGATTGGACAAGCGGCGTTTGGACCTTTCCAGGCCAGAGTAAAAAAGGAGCAGGTGGTCATCCTGCGCCATTTCCGATTGAATTACCAAGACGGTGTATAAAATTGTTTAGTTTTATCGGTGACACAGTTTTGGACCCGTTTTTAGGCAGTGGTTCAACTCTTATTGCTTCATATTTACACAATAGAAAAGGGATTGGAGTCGATATTGATAAAGATTATTGCAATATAGCAATAAGAAGATTACAGCAAGAGGCGAAAATAAATCAATCAAATTTGCTAATTTAGAACAAAAATACAATGAAAAAGAGTAAATCAATTAAGGACTTACTTATAGAATTTTTTAAAAAACATCCGAAAGAAAATATGTCTCATGGTCCAGTAGTAGATTGGGTGGAAATGAGATATAAGAAACTTTACGACAAAAAACCAAGAGATACTTGGAGATCAATTAGAAATTTACATGAAACCGGGTTTTTAATAAAAGTCAAAAAGGGAATTTATTGTTATGATCCAGATATGGTTAAGAAGCGAAAATTAGAAGATTTTACACCACAGCAAAAAGAAGAAATTTTTAAAAGAGATAATTACAAATGTGTCGTTTGTGGTCGTGGTAAAAAGGAAGGCGTAGAACTTCAAGTTGATCATATAAAGCCAAAATATCTAGATGGAAAGTCAATAATAGAAAATGGCCAAACTTTATGTGCTCAACATAATTTTATAAAAAAATCATTAAAGCAGACAGAAACTGGAAAAAAAATGTTTATTCGTCTTTATGAATTAGCTAAGAGCGAGAGTAATAATGAATTAAAAAAGTTCTGCGCAGATGTCTTAGCGACATATGAAAAACATAATATAAATGGGCATATTGTTTGGAAAAAATAAATTTACAAACTTATTTAACGAATTTCTTTTATTATGGGTAAAAATAAAAAACCATTTGATAAAAGATTTCCAATTTCCGACTTGATTTTGTATAGTATGCATTCGGTGATTTTAAACAATGAGCAATGCAGTTTTGACAGGTTAGTTAAAGAGTGTTTTTTGTTATTTCCCGATGCCGTAAAATTTTCAAGGTATCCTATTTGGCCGGATTCCAGAAAATTAGACAGGCCGTTGAGAATTCTTAGAAAGGAAAAGCTGGTTTTGGGCAACCCCAAAAGTTTTTTTAAGCTTACAGAGGCAGGATTGAAAAGAGCGGTACTGATTGATAAAACTTTAAGACAGGGTAAACTATTATAAATTTTTAAAATATGCCTTTTACAGAAAAATATCAAGAAAATAAAGAAAATGAAGAAAGCATTCTTCCTATAGACGTTAATTCTCCGGAGAAATTGGAAAGATATTTGTCTTTTGCAGAACCGTTCAGCGAAGACTTTAAATTACAAAAAGGCAAAGAACGTAATTTAGTGGATGAGTTAGATGAAAATGACAATGGACTTATCTACCGCGGGATGTCTCCGGAAGATGTTTTTCAACTTTTAAGGACGGAAAAAATAAACATTAAGCCATATAAATATAATCCGGACAATCCGCCCGAAGAAGAATTGCAGAACGCTTCTTTTCTTTATTCTAATGCAATTATGTACGGATATGATCGGAGAGATTATGGGTATAATTTTCTATCTGCAGTAGGGTTTAAGCCAGTAGGGATTATTTTGCAAAAAACCGGCAGAAGAATGGCCGAACGTTTTGCGGGCGCGGGAGATATTTCATCTGTGCCGGAGAACAAAGAAAAAGACGTTACAGTCAAAGGAGATTTGGATGTTAAAAATATACAAGTTTTTTGTTTTAGGTTCAGAATCGGAGATAGTTTTAAAACTTTGGTTTACCGCAGAACAAAAGAATCCAGACAGGAAAACTGGATGGATTATTTGCACCAGATAAGCGATTGTATTGAAAAAGACGATTCAGAGCGTCTTGAGAATTTGTTAATGGCGAAGCACCCTGTTCTTCCTGTGGAAAAAGAAGCGTATATGTGGTTAAAGGAAAATCCAAAGTTAAAACATAAACCGCGCATAAAATTAGACAAGACTGATTTTCATGTTGTGCCCGTAAGGCGAAGGAAAAAATAACATGGATTTAATTGATTCTTTGATTAGAGACAAATGGCTTAAAACGCCGGAAATTATAGGAGCTTTTAGAAAAATAAAAAGGGAGGATTTTTTGCCAGCTGACCTTAAAAACTTGTCTGAAGCCAACGAGGCCTTGCCTATTGGCTATGGCCAGACAATTTCGCAGCCTTTGACAGTTGCTTTTATGCTTGAACTTTTGTCGCCTGAAGAAGGCGACAAAATTTTAGACATTGGGTCGGGGTCGGGCTGGACAAGCGCTTTACTGGCCGAAATTGTCGGTGAAAAGGGAAAAGTTTTTGCAATAGAGGTTGTCAAAGAGCTGAAAGAATTTGGTGAAAAAAATGTTGCCAAGTACAGCTTTGTTAAAAAGGGAATTGTTAATTTTGTTTTAGGGGATGGTTCTTCAGGTTATAAAAAAGAAGCTCCTTATGATAATATACTGGCGGGGGCTTCAGGAGCCGATTTGCCGCCAGCTTGGAAAAGCCAGCTT
>CAZBAA010000020.1:2594-8695 GCA_964490095.1 uncultured Candidatus Saccharibacteria bacterium | reverse complement strand
CCAATGTCCAGCCCGATTCGGGTTCTCCGGCCAACGCCGCAGTTTATATGGCAGTATGCCGGCCGGGCGATACAATAATGGGCATGGCCTTGCCCATGGGTGGGCATTTGACTCACGGTTGGAAAGTTAATTTTTCTGCTAAGTTTTTCAAGGCGGTTCAGTACGGCGTTGACCAAAAAACTGGCCTTATAAACTATGACGAGGTAGAAAAACTGGCCAAAGAATCAAAGCCAAAGCTTATTTGGGTTGGAGCTACCGCCTACCCAAGAATTTTTGACTGGAAGAAGTTGGGTAATATAGCAGATTCTGTCGGCGCTTATTTAGCGGCTGATATTGCCCACATTGCGGGATTGGTTGCTGGCTTTGCACACCCAAGCCCAGTCCCTTACGTTCATATCATTACAACGACAACCCACAAAACTTTAAGGGGCCCAAGAGGAGGAATAATTATGGTGACTCAAAAGGGAATTGATAAGGACCCCGAGCTGCCCCAAAAAATTGACAAGGCAATTTTCCCCGGTTTTCAAGGGGGTCCGCATATGCACCAAATAGCTGCCATAGCCGTATGCTTAAAAGAGACCGGAACTGGCAATTTTAAAAAGTATGCCAGACAAATTGTCAAAAACGCTAAAGTTTTAGCAGAAGAACTTAAAAATTATGGATTTAATTTGGTAAGCGGTGGAACCGATAATCATCTAATCTTGATTGATTTGCGCAATAAAAACATTACGGGCCCGGAGGCGCAAGATTTGCTTGAGGCAGCCGGAATTACGATCAATAAAAATAGCATCCCTTATGACCCGGCCCCGCCTTTCAAACCTTCTGGCATCAGGTTAGGGACTCCGGCTATAACTAGTCGCGGCATGAAAGAGAAAGAAATGAAAAAGATTGCCAGTTGGATAAACGATGTCATTTCAAACCACCAGTCGGTCAAAAAAATAAAGACAGAAATTAAAAAATTTTGTAAAAAGTTTCCATTGCCGCGGTAATTTTAGGTATGAATATAGATTTGTATCTTTTTAATTTGATAAATGGTTTAGCGTTCAAGTGGGACTGGTTGGGTTTTGCCAGCGTGTTGGTTTTTTACTATGCTGATTATTTAATAGCCGCCGCCATTTTTTTGTTTTTGGCTGTGAATTTCAAGAGACATTGGAAAGTAATGTTTGAATCGATTGCCGCGGCCGTTTTTACAAGAGTTGTTTTAATAGAAATTATTCGTTGGCTGTGGTCCAGGACAAGGCCCTTTGTTGCCAATAATGTGAATTTACTGGTAGATTACAGCGCAGAAAAATCTTCTTTCCCGTCGGGGCACGCCGGCTTTTATTTTGCGTTTTCAACTGTTGTTTACTGCCATAACAAAAAAATCGGAATTGTATTTTATATTGCCAGCTTGATAATTGTTTTGGCCAGAATTTTTGTTGGTATCCATTGGCCTTCAGATATTTTGGCAGGGGCTGTTTTAGGTATATTAGTCGGCTTGGCCTTTAATAAAAAATTGGGGAAATAAAAAAGCGGGAGATTTCTCTTGCCCGCTATGCTATAGCTTGGATTGATTGAGATGCGAGAGCTTGACGCAGTTCACCGTAAGTCCTAACTTCTTTTGGGAAAAGTACTCGTAAGTGGCAATTTCGGCAGCATATTGCGTCGTGCGTTTCAGTTGCTCTTACTCGGTCCATCCAGCCATTGCAGTGTTTGTGAACACCAACACAATAGTTTAGTTGGTGATCGTCTTTTGCATGGTCGACAAAGTATGTAAGACCAAAGGCAAGCATACTTGGCGGGTATTCCTGCAGTAAATCTCCCTCGGGAGTGAGTTGGATCGGGATTAACGGAATGCTTCGTTTAATTTCTTTAATTATCGTCTCAATTAGCTTTTCTCGGCTTATTTTCAGCCGCGCCGCTCCCCAAGCCACGCGCCTGAATGAGCAATCAAGCCAGCCAGTTGCGAAGTAGTGATCGCCGTCTTCTTGGTTTATTACTTTAAACGGACAAAGGCAATTGATTGGGTATGTTTCGCCCGTTCTGCTGCCGTCTTGGTTGCGATAATGGCCGGTTAGTTTGCCCGGCACCACTTTTTTTGGGTTGAAACCAGCAACCAAAACTATGTAATGGAGTATTTGCAATTCGTTTTCAGGAAGCTCTTTGACCTTATCCCACTTTTCGTATTTTAAGACCAGATCCACAAACTTTAAGGCAATATTTTCTACCAAGCCCATTATCTTTCCTTTCTTTATTTTTAGTTTTTAAGGTGCAAGCTAAGGAAATTTACCTTACCGGTGCCGAGAGAGGGAGTTGAACCCTCACGATCTTGCGATCACAGGATTTTGAGTCCTGCGCGTCTGCCAGTTCCGCCATCTCGGCTTAATTTTGCTTATTCTATCAAATTTTGTGTAATTTTCAATAAAGACATAAATTTATTCCCACGAAGCATTAATTATCCTATCTGGAAATTTTTCTACTATTTTTTTAAAGTTGCTGCAAGATGATTTATGCAAAACGGCAGCCCTGTATTTGGCAAAATAGGCCTCTATTTTGTCGCCCGGCTGGGGATTGCAGCATTTGGCAATATGTACCAGCATTCCCTTTTGCCCGGCTAAATAAATTTGCCTGGGCTCCTCTTTCTTTATCTCTTTTCTTTTTTTGGCTATTTGGGCAATCTCAACGATCGTTTTCTTTATAAAGCCGGGTATGCCGAAAGTAAACCGAGTCTTGCTTTGGGTAATTGTTTTTTTAATTTGTGATTTTGCTAAACTGGTTTTGACAATTCTCAGCCAGTCCTTAGACGGTTTTTTGTTTTTGCTTGTGATTATTTCCACCACGTCGCCATTTTTCAGAGCGCGAGAAAGCGGAACTATTCTCCCTCCAATTTTTGCTGACTCACATTTGTTGCCAATGTCTGAATGCACGGCATAAGCAAAATCAATCGGGGTAGACCCTTTTATTAAGGCAATTACATCTCCTTTGGGAGTAAAAACAAAAATTTGGTTTGTAAAAAAATCAAACCTGAATGTTTTCTGGAATTCGGGTATTTCTTTCACCCATTTGAACTTTTCTCCTTCTTTTTTAAGATCAACCTTTTCTTTATAAGACCAATGGGCATAAATACCGTACTCCGCCTCTCTTTGCATTTGCTCGGTTCTTATTTGGATTTCTATTATTTTGCCTTTTTTACAAAAAACAGTTGTGTGCAGAGATCTATAGCCGTTGGGTTTCGGTTTGGCTATATAGTCGTCAATTTCTTCAGATATGGGTTTATAATATTTGTGAATAATTCCCAGGGTGTTGTAGCAATCTCTTATGTCTTTGACAATTACCCTTGTGGCAATCAAGTCGTGTATTTTGTCGAAATCCATATCATGTTTAACTAGTTTTTGGTAAGTGCTCCAGTATGATTTTGCCCTGTAATTTATGTCTATAAATTTTAACCTCTCTTTTTTAAAACACTTTTTAAGGTGAGGCAGGAAGTGTTTTTTAAGATGCCTTTCTCTTTCGGTATACTCTTCTTTTATATTATCTTTTAGCCATTTGAATTTTTTTGGAAATAAATAAAAGAAAGATAAATCTTCGAAGTTTCTTCTAATTTCAGACAACCCCAATCTATTGGCTATGGGTACAAAAATTTGCAAAGTTTCTATGGCGTATAATTTTTGTTGTTCTTCAGGAAATCGGTGTAAAAAATTCAGGCCGTCCAGTCGGGAAATGAGCTTTACTAAAACTACTCTCAAATCACCGGCTATTGCCAGGAACATCTTTCTTAAATTTTCAATTTTTTCGCGAGCTACTACCTTCTTCCCTTTCAAATTTATTGCCAAAGAGTAACGAACCTTACCCAAATCAGAAATTTCTTTTACCAAAAGGGCCATTTCTTTTCCAAATTTTTTTTCAATTTCTTGAAGTTCGGTTTCCCTTAAAGAAATTGGCATATCATCAACCGCGCTGTGTAAAAGGCCAAAGGCAATGGTTAAAGGATCCATCCCCATTTTATCCAAAAGAGAAGCTACTCTTGTTGCATGTTCAATGTAATTTTCGCCGGAAAAACTTTTTCTTTCCTGGTAGGCGACTTTGGCAAACTCAAAGGCCTCCTCAATTAGCTTTGGGTTAGAGCTGTTTTTTATAATTTTTTGAATACTGTTTGGCACTCTTTGTTTGAACACTTTATTTGTTTTCTTTTTGTCTCTATTAAAATAGAGCCGCATTTTGGACAGTGTTCATTGATGGGCTTGTCCCATAGGGCGAAGTCGCATTTTGGGAATTGATCGCAACCATAAAATATTTTTCCCTTTTTTGTTCTCTTGCTGACAATTTCTCCAATTTGGCACTTTGGGCATTTGATGCCCGTGCCGTTGTTTTTAATCGGCTCTGTGTGTTTGCATTGGGGGAATTTAGAACAGCCGTAAAATCTGCCAAACCTCCCCATTTTTTCTACCAGAGGAGAGTTGCATTTTGGGCATTTTCTGTCTGTAAGCGTTTGGCCAAACTCTTTTTTAGAAACTTTTTCGTATTTCTCTTTGAGATTTTTTGAGAACGGAGTGTAGAAATCCCGGCATGTTTTAATCCAAGTGTCTTTACCTTCGGCGACTTCATCTAACTCTTTTTCCAGCTTGGCTGTGAAATCAATATCTACTATTTCTGGGAAGTTTTCCACCAGAACATCGTTGACCATTATTCCCATCTCGGTAGGGTAAAACTTTTTTTGCTCATTTTTCTCAATATAATTTCTGGATTGCACAGTGCTTAAAATAGGGGCGTAAGTTGAAGGCCTGCCTATGCCGTGTTTCTCCAACGCTTTAATCAAGCTGGCTTCATTGTATCTGGCGGGTGGTTCTGTAAAGTGCTGTGAAGGGTTTAATTTTACAAGGTCCAGCTGGTTTCCCTTTTCTAAATCGGGCAGTTCTTTCTCCTCGAATTTAACGGGGTAAACCTTTAAAAAACCGTCAAATTTTAAAGTTTGGCCGTTTGCCTTAAAAGTATATTGACCAGCTTTAATTTCAACAGAGATTGAATTAAACAAAGCTGTTACCATTTGGCAGGCAATAAATCTTTGCCAGATTAAATCATATAATTTTTCTTGTCTTTTATCTTGAAAGTAGGCTTGCCCGCCTAGGTTCTGCGGAGCAAAATCTGGGCGGGTTGGCCTTATAGCTTCGTGAGCTTCCTGCGCATTTTTGGCTTTGTATTTTTTGTAACCTTGCCAATAATTTTTTCCGATGTTTTTTTCAATGAAATTTTTGGCGTCAAGCAAAGACGATTGGGATAAATTTAAAGAATCGGTTCGGTGATAAGTAATGTAACCCTCTTCATAGAGACGTTGCGCTAATTGCATTGTCATTTTTGCAGGGAAGTGGAATTTTTGCCAGGCCGATTGCTGCAAAGTGCTGGTTGTAAATGGAGGCAGAGGATTTTTTTTAGTTTCTTTTTTTTCCACAGCGGCTACCGCGTATTTTATTTCTGCAAGGTCATTGATTATTTGATTTGCCTGGTCTTTATTTTGAATTTCTAATTTATCTACGGCTTTGCTATCTTTTTTAGATAGTAGAGCAGAAAATTCCTCAACACCCTTTTTTAAAAGCGCTTCTATTTGCCAGTATTCCCTGGCGGTGAATTTTGTAATTTCTCTTTCTCTTTCAACAACTAATCTTACAGCTACTGACTGCACTCTGCCAGCCGATAACCCTTTGACAACCTTCTTCCATAAAAAGGGCGAGAGCTTGTACCCTACTATTCTGTCTAAAATTCTTCTGGCTTGCTGGGCATTGACCAGATTCATATCAATCTGCCTAGGATGTAAAAGAGCTTTTAAAATGGCTTCTTTTGTAATTTCGTGGAAAACTATTCTTTTTGGTTTTTTTAGACCTAAAACTTGGGCAAGGTGCCAGGCAATGGCTTCGCCCTCTCTGTCTTCATCGGTTGCCAGAATGATAGATTCGGCATTTTTATAATCCTTTTTTATTTCAGCGACAACCCTTTTTGTTTTTAGCGGAATGACGTATTTAGGAGTAAAATCTTTTTCAATATCCACTCCAAATTCCTTTTTTGGCAAATCCCTTACATGGCCGAAAGAAGACGAAACTTTATAATCTTGCCCCAAAAACTTGGTTATT
>CAZBAA010000020.1:337-2584 GCA_964490095.1 uncultured Candidatus Saccharibacteria bacterium | reverse complement strand
CCTGCTCGTGAGTCAGAATCAATCCTTCTCTTAAGTTATATTTATTCATTGCCTTTTCTAATCCATTTTTCAGCAAGAAGTCAATAGTTTCTACCGTTTTTTCATTTACATCATTCAAAATTGCTTTCTCTTTTTTGTTAAAGCTTTTGAGCACTATTTGCTTTGCTTTTATTTCTTTTTTTGGCGCTATCCCAATTCGTATTCTTACAAGTTCCTTGTTTCCAACGATTTTTATTATTGACTCAACTCCTTTGTGGCCGGCCGAGCCCCTTTTTTTCACAATCTTTATTTTTCCTAGGGGCAAATCAATATCATCGTGAACAACAATCAAATTTGAAATTTTGAAATTTGAAATTATCTTTTTGACTGATTTGCCAGATTCATTCATAAAAGTTTGGGGTTTTACCAGTATGGCCCCATTTTTTTTTGAAATTAACGCATTAGCGGCTTTTAAAAATTTGAAATCAGGGAAGTTTTTTTTTTGCTGAAAATTATCCAAAACCAAAAAACCGGCATTGTGCCTTGTTGCCTCAAAGTTTTTACCGGGATTTCCCAATCCAATTATTGCAATCATATTTTCACACTACACCATTTTGCTAATTTTTCAAAATAAGGTATTGACCTTGATTTTGGACTGGTGTATAGTGCTTGAATCAGCACTTTTTAAGAGAAAGGAGGTGATCCAAAATCTTCCTCTCGTTTCTCGTTCAAAATAAAAAAAAGAAAGGAGGTAAATATAAAGCCATAGTTTGCCGCTGAACAGGGAAGGGGAGCTTTTGCCCCGTTAGGGACCACGCCAGTACCTGCGCCATCAAAAGGCTTGTAGGGTGCGTGAGTTTCTAACGGGGTTTACAAGATTCACACATGTATGAAATGGAAGGAGTCGCGTTATGTCGAGAGTAGTTCTTCATAAGGCCAGCGGATTAAATTCTCATCAAAAGGGCTTTCTCCTGTCGCGGGCTGGTGATAAGGTCATTAACAAAGACCTTATTGATAGCTTGTGCCACAGTTTCAAACGAGAGTTTCGTAAGAAAATTCATCGTATGGTTGTAGAACGCTTCTTACGTAAACAGCGCAGGAATGGTGATGGTTATTGCCGTCATGATGTGGTGGAAACCAAAGTGGGACTCCCGATTTATCGAGTGCGTCGTAATCTTGTGTGAGCTGTATTCACTAACTTTCTTTTTCAAGTTTTTAAGGGTTGAGATAGTTGTCTCACCCTTTTTTATTAGTAACAGTTGAATTGACAAAGTAAATCAATTGATTAAAATAGCCGTAGGCACTGTTCGTTGAAAACTAGAAAGGAACTTTCCATGTTAAGGTATACCTTGCGTGTTCGAGACTTGGTCCACGGTACTATTTTATTTACCAAAGAAGAAGAGAAAAGTTATTGATCACCCCTTCTTCCAACGTCTGCGTCAGATTAGGCAAAATGATGTTGCCTTTTATGTCTATCCTTCAATGAACACTTCTCGCTTTGAGCATACGCTTGGTGTCTGCCGAGTAGCGGGGATGATGGCAGAAAATCTTACCAAGAGTCGTAAGTGGAGTATTTATGTAAAAGCATTAGAAACAGAAACAGGAATTAAGTCAAAGGATAATTTTCTAAAACTTTGCAGGTTTTATGCTCTTTTACACGATATTGGACATCTACCTTTAAGTCACTTGTTTGAGTATGCAGTGGAAAACTGGGCAGGTGATTAATACTCTCAAACGATAGAAGAATGGACAGGATATAAGGGATTTGAAAAACTGCATGAGGCGTTTGGAGCTCTACTTGCCGAGAAAATCTTGAAAGAGGCCAAAGTTTCAGAAAATATTGCTAAAGTTACTTTGAAGCTTATGCGAGAAAAAGTATTTCCACCAACTCATCCGCTTTCTGTTGTCAAATCAGTTGTTGCTTCGCCAATCGATGCCGACAGAATTGATTTTGTTCAGCGTGATGGCCTTTTGGCAGGTGGTGAATATGGTCATTATGACACCAGAAGACTCTGTGACTCTGTGTTCATCGAGCAAGATGAAAAGGGGTGGCTTATTGCTTACTCCGAAAAGGCTCTTACCTCAATGGAGGCGCTTTTACTGGATAGGTACCGCACTTACGAATGGGTGCATTTTCATCACCGAGTCATTGCGGTAAAAATACTGGCGCGGTATCTTATTCAGGAGGCTTTAAGTCTCCAAATAATAACCAAAGATGACTTTAATCCAGAGAGACCATCTTTTAATCTTAAGGACGACATTTGGCTT
>CAZBAA010000020.1:0-327 GCA_964490095.1 uncultured Candidatus Saccharibacteria bacterium | reverse complement strand
AAAAGAAAAACATTTTAGGTCTTTGGAAAACACGGCCTGTGTATCACGAGGTCCAAGAAAAACTGGCAAAGATAGTCCGCCAAAGGCGACCATTAGAATTTGACGTAGGCACGGAATATCAACAGTACCTAAGTCGAGTTGACGCTATGGATATGCCGATGTTAACTTTTAAAGTTGATTTTGAACCTGTTGGTAAGGATTTAATATACCTGTACTCTGAAGCCAATAAGAAGCTTAGCGGCAGGAATCTTTTTGATGTTTCAAAACTTGTTGCTAGCCTTGAAGCAATATGGAAAAACGAACCGCAATACTTTGTCTTGTTAATCG
>CAZBAA010000019.1:0-8784 GCA_964490095.1 uncultured Candidatus Saccharibacteria bacterium | reverse complement strand
GGGAGGCCAGATAGACTGGGATAATATTCTAGGCAAACATTTAGGGGTAGACCAAATTGATAAAGGGCAATTTGATAAAAAGATAGAGATAGAATTTGCAACTGGAGCGTGCATGCTTATTAAAAGGGAAGTCTTTGAAAAAATTGGATACTTTGAAGAAAAATATTTTCTTTATTTAGAAGATATCGATTTTTGTATCAGAGCTAAAAAATCAGGGCTAAAAATAACTTATGAACCAAAAGCAATTTTATGGCATAAGAATGCTGGCAGCATAGGAGGCTCTGGTTCGGATTTGCAAGATTACTATTTCACAAAGAGTAGGTTAATTTTCTCATTTAAATACGCCAGGCTAAAAACAAGACTTGCTGTCTTGAGACAAATATACAGTTCCCAAAATAAGATTAAAAGAAAAGCTCTTTTTGATTTTTTAACCAGAAGATTCGGTGAAGCAAAATTAAAGTAAATGAAGATTTCCGCACTAATTTTAACGAAAAACGAGGATGAAATGATTGAAGACTGTTTAAAACAACTGGATTTTATTGATGAGATCATTGTCCTTGACCAATATTCTTCTGATGAAACACAAGAGATAGCTCAGAAATACGCCCAGAAGATTCTAAAAACTAAGCTTTTAGATTTTGACAAAAACCGCAATATTTTAGCTTCCGAGGCAAAGGGGGATTGGTTGCTTTATGTTGATAGCGATGAGAGGTATTCGTCTGATTTGAAAAAGGAAATTCAGGAAGCTGTAAAAAATGACCAGATTTCAGCATATTTTATTCCCAGAAAGAATTATGTTTTAGGTAAATGGCTCAAGCATGGCGGTTTTTGGCCGGATTATGTACCCAAATTATTCAAAAAAGAAAATCTAAAAGGCTGGAGAGGAGCGGTTCATGAAAGCCCAATATTTAAAGGTGAAAGTAGCAAATTGACAAATCCTATTGAACATATAACTGCAAGGAACTTGAATAAAATGTTGGAAAAGACAATTAAATGGGCGAAAATCGAAGCAGAAATGGCAAGTGGCGCCAATCACCCTCATGTTAATATTGCTAGAATCATCAAAGCCTTTGTATTTGAATTTATTTCAAGATATTTCTTAAAGCTTGGGATGCTAGACGGAGTTCAAGGTTTAATTCAAGCTCTGTTTCAAGGTTATCATCGTTCTATAATTCTCGTTTATTTATGGGAAATCCAAAACAGAATTCGAGAAAAATTCGAAGCAATAAAAAATGTTTAAATATTTTTTACCCTACGATGTTTTCGAAAGGCATAAAAAAGTAGGTACCTTCATAAAAAATAATGAGACTGTTGTTGATATTGGTGGAGAATTAAATCACCTGATTCAGTTTTGTTCCCCGACAAAAATTATCGTAGCCAATCTCAAATCTGGAGACATAATAATAGCAAAAGATAAGTTTCCTTTTAAAAGAAATTCTTTTGATGTAGCATGTGCGATTGATGTTTTGGAGCACATTCCCAAAAAGAGGAGAAAAAAATTTGTAGAGAATCTTTTCAATATTGCATCCAAAAAGATTATTCTTTCTTTTCCTGTAGGCACTAAAAGGCATAGAATTTATGAAAGAGAAATTCATGTGTGGCTTAAAAGGAGAGGAGAGAGCATTGTTTATCTGAACGAACACATAAAATACGGTCTACCGACAAAGAATGAGATAGAAGAATTAATTAAAGGGTATAAGGCCGAGCTGAATTATTCAGGTAATATTTTTATAAATAAAGTTTTGTTTAAAATATTTATGTTTAACCCTAAAATAAAATTTACAGGAAAAATAATCCACTTTCTCAAATTATTATTTAATCTAATTACTAATAACTTTTTTTATCTTTTAATTACAAATAGAGGATATTCTGAGGTAGTTAACAGAGTTTATGTAGTTATTGAAAAGTAAACAATGAAATTCGGTTTTTATAGCCCATATCTTGATACTTTTGGGGGTGGGGAAAGGTATATGCTGACTTTAGCTTCCCACCTATCTCAAAAACATAACGTTAACATCTTTTGGGATGATCCAACAATTAAAGCGCCCCTTGCAAGGTTTTTGAAAATTGATCTCAATAACACGAATTTTAGCCAAAACATTTTCAATTTGCCAACAAGTAAGAAAATATTTAAAACTCTCGGCTATAATTTAATTTTCGTTTTATCTAATGGAAGTGTACCGTTGACTTTGGCACAAAAAAACATCTTGCACTTTCAAGTTCCTTTTAAATTTCCCAAATTATCTGTTACAACTAATCTTAAACTCAAAAGATATACTCACATAGTTGTGAACTCGGAGTTTACCAAAAAGTATATAGATAAAAGTTTTAACGTCGATTCACTAGTAATTTATCCACCAGTGGATGTTTCCTCAATCGTACCAAAAGAAAAAGAAAAAATAATAATATCCGTTGGGAGATTTAGTTCTCGCCAACTACACCCTAAAAAACAAGAGATTTTGATTGATGTATTTAAAGAACTCCAAAAACAGATCAAAGGTTGGAAATTATATCTCGTTGGACAAGCGAAAAAAGAGGACCAAAAATATTTAAGGAAGCTAAAAAAGCTAGTTCGCGGTCACGCTATCAAAATTTTTGAAAATTCGCCTATTGAAAGACTTATTGAACTTTATGCAAAATCATCAATTTATTGGCATGCAACAGGTTTTGGAGAAGACGAAGAAAAGAACCCCGAAAGAATGGAACATTTTGGCATAGCCACCGTAGAAGCTTCAGCTGCAGGAGCCGTACCTGTAGTTATTGACAAAGGTGGCCAGAAAGAAATTGTTAAAAACGGCAAAAATGGTCTCCTCTGGTCTACAAAAACCCAGCTCTACGAACAGACTGTGGCACTGGTTAAAAACAAGCAGAAAATGGCAGAACTCTCAGAAAATGCTGTTAAAAACAGTAAGAGATTTAGCAGGGAAAAATTTATTGGCGCATATGAAAAAATTATTTTCTAAGAAAATTCTTACCCCTTCAATTCCTGCTCTTCTTATTGTTATATTTTTTCTTCCGAGCATCTTTGCCGGCAAAATCCCGATACCAGCTGACTCGCTTCTAGGACTTTATCACCCCTGGAGAGATGATTCATATCAAGGCTATAACGCGGGGAAATTTCCCGTAAAAAATCCACTTATCACAGATCCGATTTTGCAAACCTACCCGTGGGGAAAATTAGTTATCGATAATTTTAAAAGTTTAAATTTCCCACTTTGGAACCCATATAGTTTTTCCGGTCAGCCGCTCTTGGCTAATATTCAGTCCGCACCGTTTCGATTTACCAACCTTTTATTTTTTGTTTTCCCGTTTAATATCTCATGGACTCTTCACATAATTCTGCCTTTAATTTTAACCGGCTCATTTATGTTCATATTTTTGAGAAGCTTGAATCTTTCGATATTATCATCAACATTTGGAGCAATAGTTTTACCTTTCAGCGGCTATTTTGTTGCTTGGATGACTTGGGGAGGAATTACGGCAACCGCTATGTTTTTGCCGTTAATATTATTTTGCATAAACAAACTTTTTGAAAAAATCTCACCAGTTGTTTTCATTATTTTGTTTTTTTCTGTCTCTCAAACAATTTTGTCCGGTCACTGGCAAACAGGCTCATACATATTTTTAACATCAATATTGTTTACTATATTCAAACATTTCTCTCAAAAATCTTTCAAGCCAATTTTAATTATTGGGACGTCGTTTGTCTTGGGAATCGTAATCTCTTCTGTGCAAATACTGCCCTCTCTTGAATTCCTAAATTTTTCAATTAGAGATATTGACCAGGCTTATTTTGAAGGCAGACGAGATTGGTTTATACCTTATCAGCATTTAATACAAATTGTTGCTCCGGATTTCTTTGGCAATCCTTCAACGTACAATTACTGGGGTATTTTTAATTACGGGGAGTTTGTTGGTTTTTTTGGTATTATACCTTTGATACTTGCAGGAACCTCAGTCTTTACAAAGGGAAAAAGTACAACTTTCTTCTTAACGCTTTTAGCAATTTCACTAATTTTAGGATTAAAAAATCCTGTTTCAGAAATTCCTTACGCTTATAACTTCACTTTTATTTCCAACATGCAGCCATCAAGAATAATTTTCTTATTGGTTTTTTCACTTACAGTCTTGGCCGCTATTGGTTTCGAAACTATCTTGAAAGAAAAATACCGCACAAAATTTGGAGTATCATCAATAGTTGTTGCTGTCATATTATTAATTTTGTTACTAACTGCCAAATTTCAAACCAATATTTTCCCGAACGTTGATAATTTTGACACGGCAAAGATTGCATCTAGAAACCTGTTTCTACCCTTTACATTTGCCTTACTTGCCACAATTTTAATAATCTTATTACGTTCAAAAGTTATTAAGAATTTTATACCGTTCGCGCTGGTGGGTTTAACCATGATCGAACTTTTCAGATTTGCCTATAAATTTACACCATTTTCTAAACCATCATTGGTATTTCCAAGTACAGGAATAACTAACTATTTGTCAAGTCAGGAAAGACCATTTAGAGTAATAACAACAGATAGGCGAATTCTCCCCCCCAATATCTCAGCTGTTTATCAAATTGAGTCTATTCATGGGTATGACCCCTTGTTTTTAAATGATTACGCAAATTTAGTTTCAACATGGGAATCCAATCAGACAGCCAAGGCTGGGTCGTTCAACAGAATTGTTACACCTACCAATTACGATTCCAAACTTGCTGATTTTTTAAACGTAAAATATATATTAACTTTTGATAATATAGAAAGCCAAAAATTTAATAAAGTTTTTGATGAGGGAAAAACTAAACTTTATGAGAATAAAAACGTTTTGCCACGGGTCTTCTTTGTTAGTGAAGTGGTTAAAGTGGAAAATCGCGATCAAGAACTGCAAAAAGTGATAGATGAAAATTTTGACCTTTCCAATTCTGCTGTATCCTCTACTTTTTCATTTGAGGCCAAAGACAACACGTCATCCGTCCTCATAAGTAGCTACCAAGATCAATCTCTCGTTTTAAATACAAATACCCAAAAACAGGCTCCTCTTGTGCTGTCAAATGTTTTTTATCCCGGCTGGAATGCTTTTGTAGATGGTCATAAAACCGAAGTTAAAAGAGTCAACTTTATGTTCCAATCGGTAGTTGTTCCAGAAGGCAAACACACGGTCGAATTTAAATATCAGCCGAAGTCATTTTATAATGGTTTGTACATTTCTGCTCTTGGTCTGTTTTTAACAATTATTTCGGCAGCATTTCTATGGTCAAGAAAGTCTCTGTAATTATTCCAAACTACAACGGTCAAGACCTTTTGACTAAAAACCTGCCAAATGTTATCAAAAACTGCCAAGGTTGTGAGATTGTTATTGTCGATGACAAATCGCAAGATAATTCTGCAAGTTTAATTAAAAAAAAGTTTAAAGATGTAATTTTGATCGAAAATGCAAAAAATGAGGGCTTCGCAAAATCAGTAAACACAGGTGTCAGAGAATCAAAAGGAGACCTCGTACTTCTTATGAATTCCGACGTTTCTCCAAGAGAAGATTTTTTAGATAAAGCGATTAAACATTTCAATAACAAACATCTATTCGCTGTAGGGTTAGCAGATTTTAGCCACGAAAATGGTAAAGTAATTAAAAGAGGAAAAGGGGGAGCAAGATTTGAAAAGGGTTTTGTAAACCACTATAGACTTCCAGGTATTCAAGGTGAAACTCTTTGGGTTTCAGGTGGTTCGGGTCTTTTTAATAAAGAAAAATTTCTAACGCTGGGTGGTTTTGATCCTATTTACTCACCTTTTTATTGGGAAGACATCGATCTTTCATTCAGAGCCTGGCGGAGCGGCTACAATTGTCTTTTTGAACCACAATCAAAAGTTGATCACTTCCATGAGGAAGGAGCGATTAAAAAAAAGTATTCAGAGTTTTTTGTAAAAACCGTCTCTTACAAAAACCAATTTATTTTTGTCTGGAAGATAGAAGATTATTTTTTAATCCTTCAACACTTACTTTGGTTACCTTATCATTTTGCTAGAGCCCTTCTAAAATTAGATACGGCATTTTTTGTTGGTTTTTTCTGGGCACTTATAAAAATTCCTGATCTTATTTTCAATTATCAATCTAACCAACTACCTAACTACAAACTAACTGAGAAGGAGGTTTTGAAAAAATTTGAAAAACAGTAATATTCTCTGGTCATCAAGAAAAAAACCTAAAATAATTGTAGTCATGCCGGCTTACAATGCCGAAAAGACTATTAAGAAAACTTTTGATGATCTACCCAAAGATTTAATATCCGAGGTAATTCTTGTTGATGATGCGTCCGACGATCAAACGATCAAAAAAGCCAAAAGCTTAGGAATCACTGTTTACTTACATTCCCAGAACGAAGGTTATGGCGGAAATCAAAAAACCTGTTACTTTCAGGCCCTAAAAAGAGATCCTGATGTAGTGGTCATGGTCCACCCTGATTATCAGTATGATGCAAAGTTAGTCGGTGTACTCTGCGAACCTATCGTAAACGGAAGAACAGATGTAATGCTTGGATCCAGAATCCAGACACGTCGCCAGGTTCTTGCGGGAGGCATGCCTCTTTGGAAATACTTCGCCAATAGGTTTTTGACACTTTTTGAGAATTTGGCAATGGGCTTAAACCTTTCCGAATATCACACCGGATTTAGAGCATATAGTGTCGAAGTTTTAAAAAAAGTTCCATACCACAAATTTTCCAACGACTTTGTTTTTGATCAACAAATATTAATTTCAGCCTTATCATTTGAATTCAATATTTCTGAAATCCCGGTGCCATGTAAATATTTTCCAGAAGCCTCGTCAATTAATTTCACCCGTTCATCAAAATATGGCTTTTTGACTCTTTGGACAGTGTTGACCTACTTATTAAATCAAATAGGATTTATCAGATTTAATATTTTCAAAAATGAATAAACTTCACAAGCTGCCCGGACTTGTTGATGTGCATGTTCACTTGAGAGAACCTGGAGGATTGCAAAAAGAAGATTTTGAAACCGGAACAAAAGCAGCTATTGCCGGTGGCTATACTCAAATTTTGGATATGCCCAATAATATTCCGCCGACAGTCGACGAAAAATCATTAGATGACAAGATAAAAAGAGCAAATGGTAGAATCTGGTGCGATCTTGGTTTTAATTTTGGGGCGACAAGGAATTCTGTTAAGTATTTTAAGAAAGTTGACAAAAAGGTTTTTAGTCTCAAAATTTATATGAGTAAGACAACTGGTTCTCTTTTAGTGACAGAAAGTCAAGATAAAGAAATTATCTTTAAAAGTTGGCAAAGTCCATCGCCAATTATGGTGCATGCTCAAGGCGAATTGGTGGAGGAGGCTATTGAACTTGCTAAAAGATACCA
This sequence comes from uncultured Candidatus Saccharibacteria bacterium, assembly GCA_964490095.1. Taxonomy (GTDB): domain Bacteria; phylum Patescibacteriota; class Minisyncoccia; order Minisyncoccales; family Staskawiczbacteraceae; genus JACPYG01. The sequence goes on along the minus strand of CAZBAA010000019.1, from coordinate 1,413 downwards.
AAGAAAAATTCACATTTGTCATTTAACAGCTGATCAACTAGGATCAATCAAGAAAGCTAAAGGAGAAGGTCTTCCTATTACTTCTGAAGTCTGTCCTCATCACTTATTTTTAAACAAGGAAGATGTTAAACGTTTAGGGCCACTTGGTATTATGAAGCCACCACTTTGCACCAAGAGGGACCAGGAAAAATTATGGGAAAATTTAGAGAAAATTGATATGATTTCAACCGATCACGCCCCCCATACATTAGATGAGAAGTATAAAAGCTCTGCACCAATTTATGGAGTTCCAGGGCTTGAGACAATTTTATCCCTAATGCTCAATGCTGTTTCTAAAAAATTGGTAACGATTGAAAGATTGGTAGAAATGATGTCAACAAACCCCAGAAAAATTTTCAATCTGCCAACTCAACCTCAAACTTACATACTTGTTGATTTACTCAAAAAATATAAAATATCAGATAAAAATCTTTTCACAAAATGTGGTTGGACACCTTTTAAATACTTAAAAGGTAGAGGAGAAGTTAAAAAGGTTATAATAAGAGACAGGACAGTTTTTGAAAATGGAAAATTCGTCGGCAGACCAAGCGGGAGAGTAATGCGATATGTGGAATGAGTCTTCTAGGAGCATTTTTTGGAGAAAGCTTCAAAGATTTCAAAAGCTTCTTTACCATCTGGGTAGTAGATAACTTTTTTTAAGGCAACACTATATTTTTTATCAAATTCTGACTTATTATCAACCGAGACTGCGATTAACTTTGGTAAGTCGCTATTACACGGTTCGGGGTCAAAACGGTAACAATTTTTACAAGTTTCAAGACCATAGAACTTCAGATGAGCATCGGCTCTATCAAAACCACTATTGATGATCTTTACTTGAAACTTGTCATTGTTCTCCAAAAAATAATCGACGATCTGTTTTGCACCATATTGAAAACCGTTGTATCCGTGGGCTCTATTTGCGTAAGCCTGATAAAGATTCAGGAATCGATTTAGGAAAAATGAAGCAGTGAATGCTACCGAAATGACTACAAATAACCGAAATGCGATTTTTACATTTTGATTTTTTAATTTAGTTAGATATTTAAACCCGATGTATAGTCCGTAGGCTGTAATGAGGGTATATGGCACGACGCCGATTATAGATCTAGTAGCGTATGGTGTTTTCGCATCTGAAAATACTGTTCCCAACGGGAAAAGCAATAACATCAACAAGATGATCAGTTTTTTGTGCATAAAATAATGATTTTTTTGGACAATTAAAAAAAAGATTCCTAAGACCCAAAATGGTAATTGCCATTTATATAATAGCCCCATGCCGTTAACTGAATGGCGGTTAATGAGTTGACCCGGGAAATCCGAGTCGCCTTTGAAAAAAATAAAATCTGGACGAAAATGATCAAAATAAAGTTT
>CAZBAA010000018.1:5409-9064 GCA_964490095.1 uncultured Candidatus Saccharibacteria bacterium | reverse complement strand
CGAACCTTTGCCTATTCCTTGCCCCAAAATTCCCCCCGATCCTATGGTAATTTTAGACTGTGTTTGGCTCCAAGACCCGCCTAAAGTATCGTAAGGAAAGATAAAAGATAAAATCCGATTTTTTTGATAATCTTTTAACAAAAAGTTCCAAGAAAGAACAGCGACTAAAAGAAAACACAAAAATAAAATTAAAAAGTGTTTAATTTTGATTCCGGAAATGAGTAAAATGCCAATCCATATTACAATCAATATCATAGTTCCGCCCAAATCGGGTTTTAAAAAAGTCAATAAAGCCGGCAAAAATACGTAAAACCCGGAAAAAACAATGTGTTTGAATTTATACATTTCAACATGCCTCATGGAAAAGTATTTAGCCAATAAAATTATTAAAACTAATTTGGTCGGCTCAAGCGGATCAAAAGAAAAAAACCCAAATCTATACCATCCTTTAGTTCCCCTTATTTCCGGAGCAAAAAAGAAAAGTCCCACTAATAAAAGCGAACACATAAAGTAAAGAGTTAAAATCAAATGAGAATTATTTCTTAAAATCCTGTAATCAAAAAAACTAACTAAAATCATTAAAGCTATACCTACAAAGAAAAAAACTACCTGCTTTTCAAAGTTTAAAAAGTTGCTTTTAGCTAAAGAGGCGCTGTAAATCGATGCCAGACCAAAACAGGCAATCAATATTGCAGAAACTATCAACCACCAATCCAATTTTTTTAAAGGATAAAAAAAATTCACCATTTTAATCCAGCCAGGTAAATTATTCACGATCGTGAATAATTTACCTGGCTGATTATTCTATCAAATTTAAAAATTCTTTTTCGCTTATTACTTTCGCACCCAGCTTTTCTGCTTTCTTAATCTTTGAACCGGGCTCCGAGCCCGCTACAAGATAACTTGTTTTAGAAGAAACCGAGTTTGAAACATCTCCCCCCAAATTCCTGATTTTTTCCTTTGCCTTGCTTCTGGTCATTGTCTTTAAAGTTCCCGTTAAAACAAATACTTTACCTTTAAACTTACCCGAATTGGCAAAAGTTTTTTTGGAAACTGCGGGGTTCTTTACTTTCACTCCGACTTTTTCTAACTTGCTCAACAGTTTTAAGTTATCTTTATTGTTAAACCATTGGTAAATGGACTTGGCGACAACGGGCCCAATGTCTAAAATTGATTCTAAATCTTTTAATTCAGCTTCTTTTAATTTTTTAATAGACCCGAAATTGTTTGCTAAATCTACCGATGTCTCTTCGCCAACATTTCTGATACCCAAAGCATAAATAAACCTTGCCAAAGTTATTTCTTTCTTTTTTGAGATTGAATTTATTAAATTTTCAGCTGACTTCTGGGCAAAGCCTTCCAACTGAATAATATCTTCTAACTTTAATTCAAAGAGGTCAGCGGGGTCGGCAACCAAACCAAAATCAAGCAACTTATCAATAATTTTGGGGCCCAGCCCTTCAATATCAAAAGCTCCTTTTGAAGCAAAGTGATAAAAATATCTCCGAGTGCGGGCAAAACATTTTGTGTTGGGGCACCTCCAAAGTGCTTCTGTTTTGGATTTTTCTAATTTTGTATTGCAACTGGGGCAAAATCGGGGCATTTTAAAAACTTTCTCCTTGCCGGTTCTAAGTTTTTTTAAAACTTCTATGACATCTGGAATAACATCGCCTGCCCTGCCCACAATAATTGTATCGCCTATCTTTATCCCCAACCTTTTTATTTCGTCTTCATTGTGCAAAGTGGCTCTGGTAATTGTCACGCCAGCAATTTGCACTGGCTTTAAAACAGCGACGGGGGTCATCGCCCCGGTTCTACCCACCTGCACCTTGATATCCAAAACCTGTGTTGTTGATTGCAGCTGGGCAAATTTGAAAGCAATAGCCCCTCTTGGCGCTTTGCCGACTACCCCCAGCTTTTCAAAAATCTTATTGCTATTCAAAATAACCACCACTCCGTCAATTTCGTAATTCAGCTTGCCCCTTTCTTTTGCCCAATAATCATAAAACTTAAAAACTTCTGCCAAGTCCCGGCAGTGTTTATTATTTTTGTTTATTTTAAATCCAAGAGATTGCAAAATTTTGTGTTTCTATTAATCAAGTCATAAGCAAAAGAGTCAAGGCGGCGCTGGAGGGTAACTTTCGGGTCTAACTGGCGCACCGAACCGGCAGCTATATTCCTGGGGTTGGCGTAAAGCGGCAAACCCTTTTGGCCCTGTAATTTGTTAATTCGGGCAAATTCTTTCTTTGAAATAAAAACTTCGCCCCTTACAGCGACTTCTTTTTTACTATCTATTTTTAACGGAATGGCATCAATTGTTTTTAGATTTTGCGTAATGTTTTCGCCAATATTTCCATCGCCTCTGGTAGACCCTGTTCGCAAAAATCCGTCTCTATAAATTAACTCAATCGCCAAGCCGTCTATTTTCAACTCGCAGTAAAAATCTATTTCTTTTTTTTCCTTTTCGGTCAGCAATTTTGAGATCTTTTCCAGCCAATCTTCAATATTCTCTTTTGAGAAAGCGTCATTAAAAGAAAGCATCTTTTCTTGATGCTTTACTTTTTTAAATTCTTTCAGGGGCGCGCCCCCCACTCTTTGAGTTGGGGAATCCGGTGTAATAAACTCCGGGTATTTTTGCTCTAAATCAAAAAGTTCTTTTTTCAAAGAGTCCAGAGCCGCATCAGAAATTTCCTGCTTGTCCAAGACATGATACAAATAGCGGTGATGATTAATCACCTTTCTCAACTTTTCTATTCTTTTCTTTGCATCGTGTTTTTCCATATCTAAGGATTTGAGTAAATGATATCAATATTACTTGCTTCAACACAAAAACCGGCGTTATCATTAGCCATAATACTTACAGTATAATCTTCACCTATTTTAGCAAAAAGCCACTGTACCTGATAACTTTCGGCGCTCCCACAAACACCACCGCCACCAGAACTCATGTTCAATTCTCTATAGGTACAAACTTCCTCACTAAACACACCATTATCCCTACACTGGTTTTGATTTTCGTCACTCGCTCCTCTTATAATCGCAATAACACTCTCTATTGTAACATCATCGCTGGGATCAGGATCTTCAATACAAGCCGTGATAGTCATATGCGCTCCCTTCTGCTGAGTTTCAACAGTAGCACTAGAAGATGGCAATACACGAAGAGTACTTACCTTTCTTGTATAATCAAGATTTATTGCTCTGGAAACGTTTTCGTAAAAGCCATAAGAATTTATGACAGCTCCCGAAATTTTACACTGCTGATTGACAACAACATCTATGTTGTAAGATTTACCAGAACCTATATCGCTTGAAAAGGTAATCTGGCAATCCGTACATGTCACAGGATCACAGCCTTCTAATTCGGCATCGCGCGGAGTACATAGTATACCTGTACAATCAGGACAAACACTGGAGCTGCAAATATTGCACATCCCTCTTTCTGCTGAAGTAGGAATTTCTTTTCTATCGTAGTAAAGTACTTTTTCGACTCCGCTGTCAGCAGCATAAAAAGCAACAACAGAATTACTGATGTTTCTTATAATTTTAACTTGGCTATAAAAAAGCGCGCTGATGCTCAAAACCACGGCAAGAATTATTGTCAGGATAAAGAAGGTGATAAGCAAAGAAACTCCCTTTTGCCTCGCCCGTTTGG
>CAZBAA010000018.1:0-5383 GCA_964490095.1 uncultured Candidatus Saccharibacteria bacterium | reverse complement strand
ACGGCCGAGGGATTTTTGAAAATTTTACGGTACATTTAAATCCCTTTGGGAAACGGTTGTTTGAATTTTTTTAACAATCGGGTTGCTGCCCGTGGTTTGAATCTCTAGAAAAATGGTCACTCTTGGCTGGATACCATCAGAATCCCGCGCGCCATTTACACAACTTGCTCCATGACAACCATTTCCGCCATTTATACCGAACCTAATAGAGTTAACCTGAAACTTGTCTGAAGTAATATCAACTGAATTCCCGTAGTTTTTCACTTCCATCAAAACCGACCTATCTGTATTCAGATAAAATTCCTGGCAGGCGTTATTGTCTGACTGATTTATAAATTTAATGCCTGTGTAAATACCGCTATCTGGACGAGTCAACTCATAGTTATACCCTTGGAACAAACATATTACAGTTCCAGTTCCATCTTCTCTTTTGGCAGTTCTTAGGGCCTTTGACATACGTTCTAAAACAAAACTGGCTTGATTCAAAAGCTCCTGCTCGGCTAAAATTACTCTTTGATGCTGGACAACAGTAATAAAAATGGCTACCGCTCCAACTACAACAAACAAAAGCACCGCCACGGATACAGTCAATTCAATTAAAGTAAAACCTTTGTTTCTAATACCAATCATATAGATATTCTTCTACATCAATACAAAAGCCATGATCACATCCTTCTTGTTCTTTTTCTTTCCAAGTTACCAAAACTGAAACTTTTAAAACATCAACTCCGTTAACTATTTGGGAAGTAATTGTAATTTTTCTTTTAAATTTTGTCGGAGAAGAACCACCAATTTCATCATAACTATAAAAGCCACCTGCTCCTATTTTTAAATTATTACCGTCGCCACCAAATGCTGTAAGTCCCGACCTGACGTCTTCAGGTGTTCCGGTTTTATAATCTGCTTCGCAACCATTTTCGCAACCCAAAAGTCCATAATTCCAATTTGTACTCTGATCCTGTGTCCACTTTATCCAATTATTATCTCTCATATTTCTCACTATTTCTATTCCTTCTTGAGCAAGGTAAGCCGCTGTAAAACGCGAAGAAGACCCGGCAGTCAAAACAACAACTGTTGAAAAAGAATTATAAACGCCGATAATGCCAACCACCAAAATAAAAATAGCAATCGCCAACTCTATTAATGTAAAACCTTTATTCATTATCATTTTATCTCTATTAAGCCAGAAATATATGCCGAAACTGTTCTTTCTTTTGACGGATCAGATTCTAAAGTAAAAATAATCTTTACTCTATCTTTATCTGACTCTAATTCTCTTATTTTTACAGTAGGACTTGGCGGCTCAAAATTAATATCCACCCATCGATTGTTGTTTTCCATATTTTCAATTCTATCTATTATCACGCCGGGCTCGGTCTGACCAAAATCAACTGTTTCCATAACAAGGTCTGCATTACTCTCATTATATTGCTGATTACCGTCTATATCGGCATATATTATGTACTTTTTGTTACCCAAAGTAGGTGAATCAAGATTAATATAAACACCGAACGATTTTGCTTTTGTCCCATCCACCTCTACTTTCTGGCCTGAAAACCCCATGTCTTGAGCCCTTCTTAAGTCCTGGCTCATTTTATGAACGGCCCTGGTAAGGGCAAACTGGCGCCTTATTTTAGGAAAATCAGCCACCAAAATGCTTGATAAAAGGGCGAGAATAAAAACGACCACCAGAATTTCAACTAAAGTAATACCCCTACTCTTACAATTTGAAATTTGAAATTTGAAATTTGAATTCAATTTAAAATTACTTAATTTTCAAAACAAGAATAAACTTAAATACCAATTGACTAACTGCTCTCCCCAAAATAAAGCCAAAAATGTTCCTGCAATTAAAAACGGGCCAAAGGGTATTTTACTTTTTAAACTTTTACCTCCAAAAACAATCAACCCTGTTCCTATTATAGCACCTAAAAAGAAGGCTAAAAACAGAGCGGCTAAAATATTGGGATAGCCCAAAAACAAACCCATAAAAAACGCTAATTTTACGTCGCCAAAACCCATCCAACGGCCGCCGGAAACCAAGAATATAAACAAGAAAAAAGCGCCCGCCCCGAGACCAGACAAAATATAATCCAAAATTCTAAAATCCAAAACTTCAAATAAGCGATATAAAAAAGTAATTGCAATCACTGGAAACAAAACTTTATCGGGAATAATATAATGTTTTAAATCATAAACGAAAATCACCACCATGGAACTTGCAACATAAAACATGAAACAAATCTTTATTAAATCCCAAGTTCCAATGCCCAATACCCAATTGAATTCCAATGACCAAAAAATAAGAATAAATAAGATTCCTGTTGATATTTCTACTGCTGGGTACTGCCAAGAAATTTTTTTATGGCAGTATTGACACCTACCTTTTAAAAACAAAAAGCTAAAAACAGGAATCAAATCCCGCCAGTTTAAAGTATGTTTACAATAAGAGCAGTGAGATCTGTTTTTGCCTCCCAAATTTTTCCAAAAAGAAAAATTTGAGAGGGCAAGCCGATAAACAACACTGTTTAAAAAAGAGCCTACTGCCAAACCAAATAAAAATATAAAAAAATAGAAAAATAGAAACATAAAAATTATCTAATTTTACTCCCGCGCTATAAAATTTTCAATCTAAACCTGAACATAAAAAAAATTGGCCCCGCAACGGGGCCAATAAAACTAATTGTTTTAATCGTCTTTATGGATTTTTACAGTCACGATTTGTGGCATCGCAATCTGCAGTTGATCCAGAATAACCAGTGGAATCAACACACCAATTACCTGTATTCAAGGCATATTCTGCACACCAAGCGCCTACTGAAAACTCATCTAAGAAAGTTGTGGCAGCACCTCCTTTAGTTACAATGCTAGCTTTAAGATTAACGTAATCCGTTGATGTGTCAGCAGTAGCATAACTAAAAGGATTCTGACTATTAGCCCAAGATTCTACTGCTGTCCTTAATTGGCCCATTTCTAATTTTGCTGCCGCGTCCTTAGCTGAATTTCTTGTCCCTGCCAAGTTTACCAGTAAAACGGCGGCTAAAATACCGATAATGGCAATAACCACCAATAATTCAATTAAGGTAAAACCCTTTTGAAGCTTATTTTTGTTCATTTTTGTTATATTAAATTCTAAAGTATTCTCGACCTTTAAGCTTATTAATGTCTCCTTCTTTATATTCTACTTTACGGCAAAAACATAGGCAATAGCAAGGGTGTGAATATCTTTTAATTTTTGCAAAATAACCATTATTGACATTTAATTTGCGGTCCACCTGGCGGCCCATTTACACACAGGCCACTTGTAGGCACACCTACAAAACCATTAGCATCAATACACCAATCACCAGAACCACTGCCAACCAAACTATATTTTACACAATAAGAATTTTCTGAAAAATCACTAAAATTGAAGATTCCTCCTTTTTTAAAGATGCTCTCCATTAATTTATCGCATTCTGTATCTTGGACACAAGAACCAATATAAGTATTCGGATTATTGTTAATATAAAAATTTTCAATAGCCAACCTCATTTGACCCATCTCTAACTTTATTGCTGAATTTTTAGCTTTATTTCTTTGGTTATTTAAATTCACCAATAAAACGGCGGCTAAAATGCCGATGATGGCAATAACCACCAACAACTCAATCAGAGTAAAACCTTTTTGAAACTTATTTTTGTTCATTTTTGTTTTTAATATTTAATACTAAAATTAAGGAATGCAATTAGTGATGCTATCGGTACATAAAGAACTATCTATTTCTTTTTGATTTCCTTTGTTATCAACGCAGTAGGCCTTTGCGCTATTTACAAACTCTCTGGCGCAAACAGCCCAAGCAGTGCCTTCAGGATTTACATTACATTTTCTGTCTGAAGAAGAAACGGGCGGGGGCTCACTTAGGGCCTTTGCAACTGCGGTAGAACCGCAAAACCCAACATAACTGCTACTACTTCTATCATACCACAGCTCGCCAGCAGTAATCAAAACAGCCAAATTACTCTTCAAAGTAGCGTCTTTGCTTTTATCTATATATTGCATAACATTGTATAAAACAAAAGAAGCCAAAACAACAATAATAGCTATAACCACTAACATCTCTACTAACGTAAAACCTCTAATTAATTTCATATGCTTTAAATATTCCCTAACGCTCCGTAAAGCGGAGACAATACAGAAATTGCCAAGAAAGCCACCACAACTCCCAAAATAACTATTAATACCGGCTCCAATAGAGAAGTGAAAGTATCCACCGCCCTTTTCACCTCCTTTTGGTAAAAATTTACTATTTCCATTAAGGTCTTGTCTAATTTGCCAGTTTCTTCACCAACTTTAATCATCTGCACAACAAAAACAGGAACGTGTTTTGGGTACTTTATCAAAACCGAGCTGATTTTTTCTCCCTCAGAAACATCTTTTTCCACATCAGAAATTATGTTTTTGTAAATATGATTAGTTACGGTATCCCTCGTAACCTGCAGGGCCTTGTTGATTGAAATACCAGATGAAACAAGAGTAGAAATATTTTCAGAAAAACGAATAAGAAAAATCTTTTGCATTACAGCTCCCAAAAAAGGAATTCTTAAAGATATTATATCAAACTTCTTTTTGCCTTCTTTAGTTCTAAAGTAATAAATTAAGAACCCAATCAATAAGAAAAAAGCAAGCAGTAAAATCCAGCCATATCCTCTCAAAAAATCATAAAAACCAATTATTATTTGAGTAAAAAGAGGGGGTTCTGAAGTAGTGCTTTTTAAAAGCTCTACCAACCTGGGCATAACGCCTATCATCACTATTAAAATTACCGCAAAAAGCACGCACAGAACGAAAATAGGGTAAATCATAGCGCCCCTTAACTGCGCCTCTATATCGGACTCTCTTTCTAAATGATCTGACAAATAATAAAGAGTTTCAGAAATCTTACCAGATACCTCACCTGATCTTATTAAATTGACATAAAAAATGTTAAAAGTGTCGGGGTAAGCGCCAAAGGCCTCCGACAACGGCCTTCCCTCTTCTACCATTTGGGAAACGCTCAGTATTTTTTCTCTAAAAGTTTCTTTGCTAACTTGCACAGCCAAAGAGGCCAAACTTTGCACCACCGGAACCCTTGAGTTAAGCATTACTGCCAACTGCCTGGAAAATATGGCCAAGTCCTTTTTAGAGGTTCTTTCTAAAAACTTTATCTTAATTTTAAAAGGAGATTTTATTTCTCTTAGAGAAGTGACGTAAACATCATATTTTTGCAAAAGGGCGGCGGCGGTATCTCTTGAAGAGGCCTCAACAGTCCCTGTTTCAATTTTGCCCTCTTTAGTTCTCGCCTTGTATTCGTATTTCATACACCGATACTAATCTACAAATTAATACTAATCTACAAATTTAC
>CAZBAA010000017.1:0-11542 GCA_964490095.1 uncultured Candidatus Saccharibacteria bacterium | reverse complement strand
CGGCGCGGATGTTATTTTTTTCCAGTTCTAATTTTACTTTATGGGATTGACTTTCGTGTTTCTCTGAAATTGGAATTATTGCAACTTGCACGGGGGACAACCATAGAGGAAAAACTCCGGCGTAATGTTCTATTAAAATCGCCAAAAACCTTTCTATAGAACCCATAATAGCGCAATGAACTATGACTATATCCGACAAATTGCCCTTGTCATTCACAAACTTTAAGATAAATCTTTCCGGCATCACCATATCTATTTGAATGGTTGCTACCTGCCATTCACGCCCCAAAGAATCCGTTGCCATAAAATCGAGTTTTGGGCCGTAAAAAGCAGCTTCGCCTTTCGCCGTATATTGAGGTATTTTTATTTTTTTTGATGCGTCTTTAATAATAGCTTCAGCGGCGTTCCAGAGCTTGGGTTTGCCTAAATACTTTTTGGGTTGATTTTTATCGCGCAATGATACGCGTAGTTTTAAGGGTAAAGAAAAAGCTCCATAAAAAAGGTTTATTATTTCCCAAGTTTCTAACAGGGCGGCTTCTAAACCCGCCATGTTGCAAAATATGTGCGCATCATCTTGGGTGATTGATCGAACGCGCGTTAGCCCTGCCAGTTCTCCGGTTTGTTCGTCTCTGTAAATTTTAGTGGTGGAGGCATATTTTTGCGGCAGTTCTCTCCAGCTCCATTTTTTGCGTGAGAATATTTGGATATGATGCGGGCAGTTCATTGGTTTTAAAGCAAACACGTGGTTTTCTCGGGTATTGATTTTAAAAAGTTCATCCTTGAATTTTTCCCAATGACCACTGATTTGATAGAGCTCTTTTTTAGTTATGTGTGGTATGTCCACTTTTTGGTAACCTTGGGATTGACGCAGTTGCCAAACGTAGTCATCCAGTAAATCCCTCAAAATTGTTCCTTTTGGCGTAAACAATGGCAGCCCCGGACCGACTAATTCTGAAAAAATGAAAAGGTCAAGTTTTTGACCAAGTTTTCTGTGGTCTCGTTTTTCCGCTTCTTTTTGCATTTTTAGATGATTCATAAGTTCTTTTTCTGTTTTGAATGCCACGCCGTAAATCCGCGTTAGCATTTTGTTTTTTTCATTGCCTCGCCAGTAAGCCCCGGCAGTTTTTGTGATTTGAAAAGCGTTGGGATCAATCTCCTTTGTATTTTTTACGTGTCCTCCCTTGCACAAGTCCAAAAATTTTCCGTTTTGGTAAGTTCCGACTGTTTTGCCAGGCAAATCCTTTATCAATTCCAGCTTGAACGGCTGATGCAAAAAAAGTTTTCTGGCCTGTGTCTTGGATACTTTTTTACCGATAAATTTTTGCTCTTCTTTAATCAGTTCTTTCATCCTTTGTTCTATTTTTTCTAAATCCTGTCTCGTCAGATTTTTTGAAATTAAAAGGTCATAGTAAAACCCATTTTCAATTGCCGGGCCAATACCTAATTTAGTTTTAGGCCAAAACTCTATGATGGCAGAAGCCATAATGTGTGATAGAGAATGCCTGATCTTTTCAATGTTTTCCATAAGTATTTTTATTTTTTAACTTGAATAAAAATCTTCTTCTTGATTAATGACTTCTTGTATATCGTCGGCCACTATTTTTATTTCACCGTTGCGGTCATCAACGCGCCCGGCCACGAAAACAATTTTGTTTTCCTGCAAGGCAAGCAGATTTCTTTCCACCAATGAGGTAAAAACAACAATTTCTGTTTTAGCGGTTAAATCTTCAATCTTCATAAAAATCATGGGTTTGCCGTTCTTAGTAATGATTTTTTTAATACCAGAAACAATTCCTCCAACTGTTACTTTTTTGTTCACCCAAGCTTCGTCAATTTTACCTATGGCGGTGGTTTTTGTCTTAAAAATTTTGCGGAAATCCTCTAAAGGATGCGAGCTTACGTAAAGACCTAAAAGTTCCTTTTCCCAGCTTAATCTTTCAAAATTGCTCGCCGGCTTGGCCTCTTGAAGCTTTATCTGATTATTATTTACTTCTGCTGAAGAAAATAGACCTATTTGATTGCTCTGTTTTGATTTGTCATTTTCTCTAGCTATTTGAAGAAGTGTTTCCAGATTGGTTAAAAGCTGATTTCTTTCAGAAAAAGTGTCAAAGACGCCCGCCTTTATTAAGGCCTCCATTGATTTTTTATTTAGGTCTTTTGATTGTATTCTGTGCATGAAATCGCCAATGGATGCGAAGGGACCATTGGCTTTTCTTTCTTGCACTATTGCGTCAATTATATTCGTGCCAACATTTTTTATTGCCAAAAAACCAAACCTAATTTTATTTTGATCCGGCACCACCGTAAAGTTTTTCAAGCTTTCATTTATGTTTGGCGGCAAGACCTCAATATTCATTTTTTTACATTCGTCAATCAGAAAAGCAATTCTTTCAACATCAACTTTTTCAGAAGTTAAAACCGACGCCATAAACTCAACGGGATAATGAGCTTTCAAATAAGCTGTTTGGTAAGATATTATAGCATAGGCAGCGCTGTGGCTACGATTGAAGCCGTATGAAGCAAATGGTAAGATCCACTCCCAAATTTCAGTAGCTATTTTTTTGCTGACGCCGTTTTTTTCGGCCCCTGTTATAAATTTTTCCTTTTGCGCTTTTAACAGCTCTTTTATTTTTTTACCCACGGCCTTTCTTAAAACATCGGCTTCACCCAAGGTAAATCCGCAGAGCTCTTGGGCTATTCTCATTAACTGTTCTTGGTAAATACAAATTCCTTGCGTTTGGCTGAGTATCGGCTCTAACTTGGGGTGCAAATATTCTATTTTTTGTTTGCCGTGTTTTCTTTTAATGTAATCTGGAATAAACTGCATGGGGCCGGGCCTGTATAAAGCAATCATGGCAATTAGGTCTTCAAAGACAGTTGGTTTTAGTTCTTTCAAATATCTTTTGAAGCCATCGCTTTCCATTTGGAATACAGAGGTGGTCAAAGCGTCTTGCAAAAGTTTGTAAGTCAGCTTGTCGTCAAAAGGAATGTTTTCAATGTCAATTTTTAAGCCGTTGTGAATTACGTAAATTCTAGCTAGAGTGTCTTCAATAATAGTTAAGTTTTTCAGCCCCAAAAAATCCATTTTCAAAAGTCCCAGGTCTTCAATGCTATTCATTTCATATTGGGTGATAATGTTTCCGTTTTCTTGAGTTGGCCGTTGCAGTGGCACGGAATCGGTTAGGGGTTTTTTTGATATAACAACACCGCAGGCGTGGGTTGAGGCGTGCCGAGCCACGCCTTCAAGTTTTTTAGCCAGGTCAATTAATTTTTTTGTTTGGTCATCTGATTTATACATATCTGTGAATTCAGACACCTTTTCAAGAGTTTCGGTTAGGTCCATTCCCTTTGGGATTATCTTTGCTATTTTGTCGCAATAACCATATTGGTACCCCAAAGCCCGGCCGACATCCCTGACCACCGCCCTTGAAGCCATTGTTCCAAAAGTGATAATTTGAGCAACGTGATCTGAACCGTATTTTTGAGCTACGTATTTTATGACTTCGTCTCTTCGCCTGTCGGCAAAGTCCAAATCAATGTCGGGCATTGATATTCTTTCTGGATTTAAAAAGCGTTCAAAAAGCAAATTATGTTTTAAAGGGTCAATGTTGGTAATTCCTAAAAGGTAGGAAACTAAAGAACCGCCGACCGACCCGCGGCCTGGGCCCACAACTATTCGGTTTTGTTTTGCCCAGTTGACAAAATCTTGAACAATTAAAAAATATCCGGCAAAACCAGTTTTTTCTATGACCGACAGTTCATATTCTAACCTTTCTTTTGCAGTTTTGTCTGCATCTTTGCCGAATTTGTTTTTTAGTCCCTTTTGGCAGAGGTTTTCTAAAAATTGTTCTGCCGTTTTGCCTTCGGGCACCGGAAAATCAGGAAGGTATGTTTTGCCCAAGTTAAAATCAAAGTTGCAAGCCTGGGCGATTTTTTGTGTGTTTTCAATGGCTTCTGGGGTGTCGTGAAACATTTCTGCCATCTTTTCTGGGCTTATCATTGAGAAGTCGTCCGATTTTAAAGAAAGCCTTTCCGGGTCGGCGGTGTCGGCTCCAGTATTTATTAACATTAAAACATCTTGAGCTTCGGCGTCTTCCGGTTTTAAGTAGTGGGTATCGTTGGTTGCCACAAGGGGGATGCCGGTTTTCTTTGAAAGTTCAATTAGTTTTTTGTTAACGGTGGCTTGTTCTGGAATGTTTTTGTGATGTTGAAGCTCTAAATAAAAGTTTCCTTTGCCAAGCCAGTCCTCGTATTTTTCAGCCGTTGCTTGGGCCTCGTCGTATTTATTCGACAAAAGCAATCTTGGGATTTTCCCATTCAAGCAGGCCGAAGTGCCTATCAGACCTTGGGAGTGTTGTTGTAAAATTTCTTCGTCAATGCGGGGTTTGTAGTAAAATCCTTCCAGTTGCGCTTTTGTTATAAGTTGTACAAGATTTTTATAGCCCGTTTCATTTTTCACAAGCAAAACCATATGATAGCTTTTTGAGTCAATGTTTGGACGTTTTTGCAATCTGCTTTCAAAAGCAACATAAACCTCGCAGCCAATTATCGGCTTTAAACCCCGAAATTTGGCCTTTTTGTAAAACTCAACAGCGCCATACATAACGCCGTGGTCTGTTAAAGCCACAGAGTCCATTCCCAGCTCTTTTACATAATCCAAAAGCTCGTCTATTTTGGGCAAACCATCTAACAGGGAGTAATGGCTATGGACATGCAGGTGAGTAAACTTCATATATACCATTTTACCTTTTGCGGTGTTAAAATCAAGCAATGAAATACCCAAATTTTTCTGAAGAAAAAAAGTTTTGGAAAAAAGGCTACAAATTAGTAATAGGAATAGACGAGGCGGGCAGGGGCCCTTTGGCAGGCCCAGTTGTGGCAGGAGCGGTAGTGATAAAAATTTCCAATTTCCAATTTCCAAAAGTCAACGATTCAAAAAAACTAACGGCAAAGCAAAGAGAGGAAATTTATAATTCTTTAATCAAACATCCAAACATTAAGTGGGGGATAGGCATTGTTTCAGAAAAAGTGATAGATAAAATCAATATCTTAGAGGCGACGAAATTAGCAATGACAAAAGCCCTTCGGCAAGCTCAGAGCAAACTTAAAAGAAATGTTGATTTTTTAATCTTGGATGGAAATATAAAATTAGATAACGAGGCAAGGCAAAAATCAATAATAAAGGCAGACCAAAAAGTTTTTTCTTGCGCTTTAGCTTCAATTTTTGCCAAAGTAACGAGAGACAAAATAATGCAAAAGTATCATGAAAAGTATCCGGAATACGGTTTCGGCAAGCATAAAGGATATGGCACACCTATGCATTTTAAAATGCTAAAAAAACACGGGTTTTGTAAAATACACAGGAAAAGTTTTAAGCCAGTTAAATCATTCATTAAATAAAAAAAGCCCTCGCAAGCTTGGCTCTTGAGGGTTTGGAGTTTTCTTCGGAGGGAGAAAACTTTATTTGATTATTGCGGGGTCAGACCTCGCAATTGCTTTTGGCGGAATTACTTCCGGCCAGTACTTCCATTCGTAAGTCATCCATTTTTCTTCAACAAATGGTTCGCCGTACTTTGACAATTCTTTCGGTTCAAGTTTCAGCGGCTTAATTGCCGCATAGACATTGCCCGATTTCAAAATTATTATTTTGTTTAAAGGAACCCCAACATACTCAGGAAAACCGAGCACATCGCCTTTATTTGGAGGCAAACGAAGACGATATCCGTATTGAGAGGGGTCTTTGATGTCGCGAAGGTCGTTTTCTTCCGGCAAGGCATATTCGTATTCCCAAACTTCTTGTTTTGTCTTACGAATTCCTTTTACCAGATCTTTTTTTACTCTAATGTTAACAGAATAATTGTCTGCTAGTGCATTTGAGTACATCCAATCCGTTTTTATAGGACCTATATTGGGACCCATATCCTTATAGGACCACCGTTGCGGCTGTATTGCTTTGTCTTTACCCGATATGGCTGGCGGAAAATTAGCTTCGTTAGAATAGACAATATTGGCAAAAGGAGATTTGCTGCAATAGTAGAATTCGCTTGAAATCGAAGGATATAACGCGTTTTTTATTTCTCCTTGGTTCCAGAGATAAACTGCTCCATCCCTGGCTAAGAACAAAAATGCGTCATTGGATATCCAGTGAATACAAGCGCCGTTGATACCCTGGACAACAAGTTCCGGCTCTGCCGTAAAAACATTGTTGACAGGGACGATTCTAAAGCCGCCTCGTTTTGCTCTTTTCACCTCCACGCCGCTACTGCCAATCCCGCTTTGAATTTGCAAAGCGTTTATTGAGTATAGGTTTCCCTCGCTCAAAAAAGTGAGAGACCCGTCGGGCTTCCAGAAAAGGCCTTCGCATGACCTAAGCGAAAGGCGAATTTCCCATTCTCGGCACTTTTGGAGCCGTTCCGGCAGTTCTGATACTTTACCTGGATAGATGTTGACGCTTTGTCTAAACGCATCACCCATCTCTCCTTGAGTTTTCGCATCAAGCGTTCTTATTTCAAGTGGTCCCCATTGGTCGCCTATCTGGTAAATAAAAGCGGCCAATTTTTTTCCTTCTTCCCAGTTTTGTAAATTCTGAAAAGTAAGACCATAAGCGCTTTTCTTGATTGTCTTTGTGATGTAAATTTTTTCACCGGTTTCCACTAATCCGTGGCCGGTTACTTCTACCGTTAACGGACTTGGAGGAGGAAGATCCTGCCAGCTTGCCTTATAAGAAGGGACTGGCGGTTTTCGCACGTTATTTCCGTAGCGCGGGTTTGAAAAATTCATTTCTATAGGATCTCTATCCATATCACCATCATTCCTGTTGTAAATGGTGCTTAGGTAAAAGATACCATTATAGGGGTCAATTGCTTTAGCGTAAAAGGGGAAATAATGGCCTGTACCGGGCCCATTATTTTCTTCTCCATATACGCTTTTGCCTGTAAAGACCCAGCCGGGCCCTTGAAAAATCGCGTCAAAGGCGAATCTTGAGCCGTCCGGAGAAAGCGACATGTTTCTTATTGGGTTATCTCCCCATGTAAGGTCTTCTTTTATGTTATTTTTGCCCGTGCTGTGTCTCCTTGTCTTTGTGTTAATTTCAAAGACTACTCTGTCAACTTGCACGGCCCGGGGGTTTCCTACTGGGAGTTCCCTCAAGTAAAACTTGGAGTTTTGCAGCCAAATCAGAACCTTGCCGTTTTCTGAAACAGCGAAGGGATGTTGGACCACTGCTCCGTTTAAGTCAGAGGTCAGATTTTTGCTTTCTTCTGCTTTGAAGTCGTAGTAAATGGCATCTTTGCCGTCGGAATAGACAATTCCGCCCGGAATTTCCGTGCTTACTTGCGCTTTGGCAACAAAGCCGCAGGTCAAGAACAAAACACACAACACAATCATTCTAGTATTCATCGTTAGGTTCCTTTGTAAAATTGTCAAAGAGCGTACACACCTTAATGATACAATATCAAATGGGCTTGTCAAGATAGTTGTAAGTTATCCACAGAGAGAAAAAATTGACATTTGTTTTTCAAATTTAAAAGAGGTAAAATACATAAATTAAAGAGCTAAAAATATAAAAAAAGTAAACATATGAACAAAACAAATTTAGTAATCTCAATAATAGCAACTGGATTAATTTCGGCGGCCTTAGGCGGGGTCGCTGGCTTTTTATATGCGGGGCAGCAGGTGTCGCCTCAACTTAATGTGATAAAAAGTTTAAGCACGCAAATAATTCCTTCAATGGTCGCTTACGGCGAAGTGGCAAATATAGAAGGCAGAAACATTACTTTGTCCTATGGAGGAGACAGCATAAAAATCAGGATAGAAGAAAGCAGTCCGATTTACTCGCATATTAATAACAGCGTTGGCAAGTCCGTGCAGGAAAAAGTTAGTTTTGGGGATATTAAAAAGGGAGATAACCTAAGCATAGCCGTAAAACTTTTGCCGGACGGCCAGCTGCAAAGCCAATCGGTTTTTATTCTTAGACCTGTCCCTAAAATAAAATAATAATTTTAAAAAAGAGATGAACAGACCAATTTTAATAATTTTATTGGCAATTGCGGCGGTATTTATTTTTGTTTTAGGCGGGGGATTGGGTATTTGGTATCAAACTCAAAAAGACGCTCCGCAATTAAAAGAAGCGCAAAAAGCAGAATCAGTGGTAAAGTTTTTAAATTCAAAAGTTTCTTCTTCAATTAATGCAAGAGGAATAGTGGAAAAGATTTCTGGTAGGAATATAACATTATCTTTCGAAGGAGAAAACATTGAAATTAGAATTAAAGAAGATGCAAAAATTTATTCTTTTAACAACATATCAGAGTCCGCTAAAAAAACGTCATCAGATACTTTAGTGCAAACAAAGAATACCTTTGAATCAATTAAAATGGGAGATGATTTGTTTATTAACTTTAGAGCATTACCAGAGGGCATATTAGAAGGTCAGTCAGTTACTATTCTTCCTTCTGTTCCAGTTCAATAAAAATAAAAATTCAAGTATATGAAAAAAACGGTTTTGTTATTGTCGTTTTGTTTGCTTTTTCTGTTTTTTTCTTTAGATGTTGCGAATGCCTATCATGATGGTACAGATAGTCCATATTACTCTAATGAATGTGAATGGTATCGATGTACGGGACCCGATGGATTTTATACTGGCGACGTATGGAAATACGATTCATGTTATCCAGGTGGTGGATCGTTAGCTTGGTCACTTGTAAAAGATTGCGGGGAAAATGAGGCATACCCTCGTTGTGAGCAAGATGGTCTTTTTGATAAAATTATTCAGGAAAATAGATATAAGGGATGTTTTGAGGATAACTTTACTCCCCCTGGAGGAGGTACTGATATCCTTGCTTATTGTCATGAACTCATTGTTGATAATATAGTAGATGAATGCCAACAACAAAAAACAGTTCCAGAAGAGTATTGCAAGACCGATGACAATCCTGATGGAGCTATTTGGAAGAAAACAACAACAACTGGCGAAGAATGCAATCCTCCTCCTGATGATCCTCTTCAATGTGTTTACTTTAATGACGTTGATGATTATAAAGTCCAAGATTGCGGAGGATGTTTACCAGCTGGTGAATTCAGATGCGCTGGAAGTAAGATAGAACAGCTATGGAAGTGTAGTCAGTGTGAGAGTACTCCTTCTGATAGCGATCCTGATGATAAGAGTTGTGTGTATAACCAAGATGATTGGAGATTTGCTGCTGATTGCGGTCCAGCAGACAGCGATTCATATGAATGGTGTGCTGGAGATGGAATTAGGTGCACTTTTACGGCAAATTATCCTGGAGTATGCACTGACTCGCCCGAGACGGTTCCCGTATGCGTGGCTCCGACTGTGTCTTATGTATGTGTAGAGGACGCCTCATGCGGTCCTCCACCTCCTCCGCCTCCTCCTCCGCCACCTCCGCCTCCTCCATGTGACCCAGGTACGTCGGGAGGCATAGAAGTTTGTAGTATTCCCGGCGCTTACGCTTACTGTAAAGGTGATGGCAGTGGCGGCGGTGAATGGACGCCGTGCCCGCCTCCAACCTGCGAGACAGACCCTTCGCTCTGTCCTCCCGAATGTACGTCGGGAACTACAAAAACTTGTCCTGGTGGTAGTTCAATTTCCTGTACTAATGGCGAATGGCCGCCATGCCCTCCACCTCCATGCGATCCGGGTACGTCGGGAGGCATAGAAGTTTGTAGCACTTCTCCTGTTTACTGTAATAATAATGGCCAATGGACAACATGCCCCCCTACCACTCAATGTACGGTCGGAGATGTAAAATTTTGTGACGGCGGCACCTGGGTTTATTGTAATGACAATGGCACATGGCCACCATGTGTTCCAGTGTTCCACAATAAATGCACTGCCACGCAGTGCATAAGTGTCTTAGGGTCTGGCCCGGACCAGTGCCAGGATGACATTTATTGTATTGAAAATTTCCATTACGAATGTGTCCAACAGCAGTGTATGCTCACATATGGAGACGAAGATGATACATGTGGTGGTAATGATGAATGCGGCGAGAATACTTATAATATATGCAATATCCAAAAACAATGCATAATCGTAGATGGCGCAGGTCTTGACCAATGTCAACTTGGCAGTAAAGATTGCGCAAACAATACTCACAATGAATGTAATGATGCCAGCCAATGCGTAGTCGTAGATGGATTTGGTCAAGACCAGTGTGATAGTAGTCCATGTGAACAAAACCAAAAACCCTATGCAGATGGATTAATAGCTGGACCCGGCAGTCCCTGCACAGGCCTACGAGGCACAAGCTTAGTTTATTTTAGCTGGATATACCGAGATAATGAATCAGACGCACAAAAGGGATATATTTTACAAATAGATGACAATTCTAATTTTACTTCACCTGAAGTCAATAGAACAGTTAACGGAATATTCAATCAAGAGGTAGTATGTGTAAAAGCAGATCCTACAACACCTTGTCCTAATTATAGTGATTATCTTAACTATAATATTCCTTATTATTGGAGAGTAATGGTTGAAGAGTGGCTTCCGGATTTTTCTACGCAATCATCAGATTGGATAGAAGCTTCTACAACATTTATAATGACAGGCCACCCTGCTCCATACCCCGCGTTTAATCAGTTTAACTCCACCGGTACAGTTGTTGATTTTAGCGATACGTCTATTTGCTATACCGACAGCGGTTTTTATGAATGTAAGACAGATGATTCTAATACTTATACTTGGCAGTTTGGCGATGGCAGGAGTGATAATACGCTTGGGGATGTGTCTCATAATTATCCTGCGGCGGGAACATATCCGACAGGAACAAATTCGGGTGTTAATTTAGAAATTTGCGAAGGGACTGTTTGCTGTATCAGTCCAGACCTTTCAGTTCCGGTGGGGCTTCGAGGGAGAGGCGGTTTGCCCAACTGGAGGGAAATATCTCCGTTCTATTTTTCTTTGCCACCAGCCAGGTAAATTATTCACGATCGTGAATAATTTACCTGGCTGATTTTAAAATAGCATTCAGCTATTGTAAATTTATTTTCTTTGTTGTAAATTAGGGGCATGGCAGTTCCAAGGCATAGGCATACCAAATCCAAGAGAAATAAGGTCAGGATGCACTTATACGTGAAACCAGCTGTTTTGACTTTGTGCTCAAAATGCAAAAGCAGAGTTTTACCATATACTGTTTGTCAAAATTGCGGTCATTATAAAGGCCGGGAAGTTATAGATATTTTAGGTAAACTTACAAAGAAAGAAAAAAAGCAAAGGGAAAAAGAAATGCAGAAATCAGAAAAGCAGGAAAAGCAAGAGAGCCCAATAACAATGGAAACATTATCCAAAAAGCAATAAAATGGCCTCAAGGCACCTATCAAGGTCAATTGACATGCAAAGTTTGTACGAATGGGATTTTTATAATAAAAAGAAAAACCTTTTAGAAAATATTGTTGAAAGGAATATTGAGGATTTTGGCCCGGGGCTTGAAAATACGAGTTTTGTCTGGGATTTGGTAAAAGGGGTTGAAAAACATCTGCCGGAAATTGATAAAATTATTGAAAAGGCGGCGCCAGAGTGGCC
>CAZBAA010000016.1:10800-11724 GCA_964490095.1 uncultured Candidatus Saccharibacteria bacterium | reverse complement strand
AAGGTCTGACCTTCCTTTTTTGTAATTAGCTTTCCAAAACTTCCACGTAGGTTATTCTAGCACCGAAGCTTTTGGCCTCAGAATACTCTGGCAGCCAAACATCAATGTGGTATTTGCCTTTTCTTTGGTTCATTCTGTCTTCCACTACGAATATTTTGTCACCATACAATTCAGGCATCCTGATTTTAGCGCCAAAAGGCAACATATTGTTGGCGACTACCCCGTCTATTACGCTTTTACCAGAAGCAGTTACAAAAGGGGTATTATCCGTCTGCTCTGGCGTACTGGAATAAGCAGTAATTACCATTTTCACTTTTTTGACAACCTTAAAAGAGGGCTCGTTTGTTTCACCAATAACTGAGTCCGAAATTGCTGCTCGGTCCGAAAAAGTTTCAGCTCTGGCTATTTGGGGAATAACCATACTCACAACTATAAACCCAATTAAAATGTTTTTGATGTTTATCATAATAAAAAACCCCTTTTCAGGAGCATGGTTGCATACTATCATATTTAAGAGTGCTTGTCAATGGAGCGGGTGAGCGGAATCGAACCGCCGTCTTAACCTTGGCAAGGTTACATAATAGCCACTATACGACACCCGCATGGCTTGCACTGAACCACAGTGAAGTGTGCCGGGAGAGGGAATCGAACCCACGACCATTTGTTCTTCAGACAAATGCTCTACCACTGAGCTATCCCGGCTTTAATTTTAGTGGGCGCTATAGGATTCGGACCTATGGCCTCTTCGGTGTAAACGAAGCGCTCTACCACTGAGCTAAGCGCCCAAGTGTGCCCAGGGCGGGAGTCGAACCCGCATGAGTTTTCACTCAAAGGATTTTAAGTCCTTCGTGTATACCATTCCACCACCTGGGCATAAGTTTTTGGAGGCCTGAGGCCAGGGAGGGAATTGAACCCTCGTATAGC
>CAZBAA010000016.1:9337-10790 GCA_964490095.1 uncultured Candidatus Saccharibacteria bacterium | reverse complement strand
CCACCTGGCCGTATTTCGGTTTCATTCTACTTCTATTTGCGTTCTTTTTCAATGTCTTTTAAAAGCTCCTGAACCCTGCTGGCTTGAACTATTTCTTTGTCTTTTACAAACTTTATTTTAGGGACCGGCCTCATTTTTAAAAGCTTGTTAATTTTTTGCTGAATACTATATGCCCCCTTGTTTAGTATTTCTACTATACTATCAAGCTTCGCATCCGAAAAAGCAGAAATATAGACCTTGGCTTCAATCAAATTGGCAGAACAATCAACATGAGTCAAAGTAACCAAAACATCCGGGAAATAAAAATCCTTTGCAATGATTTTGCTTATTTCCTGCTCCAACAAAGAATTAACTTTTTCAATTCTATTACTGGTCACAATTCAGTTTTTTTCTTCTCCTCTAAAAAAGCTACCAAAATATCCCCTTTTTCAACTTTTGCGTTTCCTTCAAATAATATACCGCATTCACTGCCTTTAACTAACTTTTCTACATCTTTTTTATCACGCTGAAGATTTATTATCTTACCCGAACCTACTTTTATCTCATCCCTAAAAACATTGAGTTTTAATCCTTTCTTAAGCTCGCCATCTGTAATTTTACCGCCCACAATTTGCCTATTTTTCTCACCCCAAAAAACCACTAATGTTTTAACTCTGCCAATTTCTTTCAAAACTACTTCCAAATCCAAACTCTTTTCCATACTTTGCCTTACTTCTTGAATTAACTCGTAAATTATATCAAATGTTTTTATTCTTATTCTTATTTCTCTGGAATTTTTTAATAATTGTAAAACCGCAGGGCTAATTTTAACTCTAAAACCTATGATTTGGGCGCCAGACATCTCTGCTAATTTGACATCTGTTTCATTTATATCGCCTGCTTCTGTTTTTAAAATTCTTAGATTGACTTTATCCTGCGGCAGGTTTTTCAATACTCCTTCAATAGCTTCTAAAGATCCGAAAACATCGCCTTTTAGTATTATATTTAAAACTTTTTTATTGGGATCGCTGTCAATAACGCTGACGTTGATCTCTCTTTTTTGCCCTTCTTGTTTCAGTTTTGCTAAGGCCTGGTCAACTGTAGTGTAGGTTTTAAATCTTTCTCCAACCCCTGGAACTTTTTCAAAACCCAAAATAATCGCAGGCGAAGAAGGAAGAACTTCTTCAATTGGCTCTCCCAAAAAATTATCTAAGCTTTTGACTTTAGCCAGCGCTAAATCAGTAGCAATTATATCTTTCTTTTTCAAAATACCCTTCTCAACAATAACTGTTGCAACCGGCCCTTTTAAGTTATCCATATATGATTCAATAACAAGGCCTTCAGCAGGTACATTGGTTTGGGATTCCAATTCCTGCATATCAGCCACCAGTAAAATCATTTCCAATAGTTCTTTAATGCCAGTTTTCTCTTTGGCAGAAACCTTAACCTCGGGAATTGTTCCGCCCATTGACTC
>CAZBAA010000016.1:0-9327 GCA_964490095.1 uncultured Candidatus Saccharibacteria bacterium | reverse complement strand
AATCTTGGCAAGCTCTCTTTTAATCTTTTCCGGATCGGCTGTCGGCAGATCCATCTTGTTCAAAACTAAAATTGCGGGAATCTCTGCTTTTTTTATAGCCATTACTGCTTCTTTCGTTTGCGGCTGGACTAATTGCGCCGCATCAACAACTAAAAGGGCAATATCAGCTACTTCAGCCCCTCGCGAGCGCATAGCCGAAAAGGCCTCGTGGCCAGGCGTGTCAATAAAAGTTATCTTTCTGCTTTGATGCTCCACTTCATAAGCTCCAATGTGTTGGGTAATGCCTCCCGACTCCTTTGAAGTAATTCTTAAGTCCTTAATTGCTTCCAAAAGTGATGACTTACCATGGTCAACATGCCCTAAAACGACCACTACCGGTGGTCTTTGTTGATTATTTTCTGATTTTTTCTCTGTTCTTTTCTTCATTATTATTTTATTGCTCTTTCTATTGCTTCCTTTTCTTCGTTAGACAATGGATGCTCAGACAAACCATTTTTAACCGCCTTGGCATAAACTCTGTTACCATCTTTAATGAATAAGCTAGAAATCACAAAACCATTATTTTTCTTATCTAATAGGGCTATGGCAAAACTTTGGTTGCCTCCTAAATTATCAAAAGGATTAAATCTGATAACTCCTATTTTTTGGAAAGTTCTTTCTGAAATATCTTCTAAACTTCCAACTCTATTAATAATTTGATTTATTATTTCTTCTTGATTTTTGGTCTTGTCAATTTGCTTAAACAAAACATCTTTGAGGTTTTTTATCTTGCCCTTTTCCAGCAATAAGTCAAACTTCTTATTAACCTTGCTAAAATAAGAAACCAAAAAAGCGTTCAAAGTAGCTAACGCTACTGCTACCACTCCCAAAAATATTAATAAAATAGTGACTACTTCCATAATTTCAACTGCGGAGGGTGCAGGACTCGCCCAGTCATTCGACTGGGCGTCAGGTCGCATGACCTGACGAACTCTTTTGCGATGGAGGTGAGATTCGAACTCACGATGCCCTTTCGGGCATAGCAGTTTTCGAAACTGCCCCGTTCAACCACTCCGGCACTCCATCCTTCTTCCCTATCATAGCATAAAAATACTTAAAAATACGGCAGACGGCCGTACTTTTTATTTCGTTGTGTATTTTTCAGGCGGTTGCTTTTTCGTAGGCCTCGTTTCTTATAATAATTTTGTGCCAATCATTAAAATCGTAAATATCATGGGCTATTATTCCAAAAACAGTGCCGGCAAAAAAAGTAGGAAGATAAAACCAATCAATTGCCCAAACAATGGCCAAAAAAACAGCTCCCATAATCCAATGATGAAAATGGATTTTCCACTTGCCGCAATCTATAAAAATAAGGTCAACTTTGCCAGTTTCTACGAACTTTTTGTAAAATAGCTTGCAGACAATATAACCAATAATTATCCCGAAGGTGAATAAATAAGAATAATAAAAAGAAGTAGCCAACACTATGGCCGGAAGGACTCTTTTTACCCTCTTTTTTTTGTTTTCGGACATATATTATGCCTTATTAAACCTGCTCTAATTGTAGCAAAAACAAGGCATCTTGTCCAGCTAAAAAAGTGTATCAAACCACCCCTGCAAGACAGAGGTTAAAACCGAAATAAAGAACATTATATTATTTGCCAACGCCGCCAAGAAAGAAGAATTATTTTCTTCCAAATTAACATTAGCCGCCAAAGGCAAAACTTCGACGGTTGGTAGGATACCTTGAATATTCTCAACAACCACGGCTTCTGGCTCTATCTCAATATTTTTCTTTTCGTTACTACTCAAAGGAACAGAAGAAACAGTTTGTGCCATTGGTTTGGCCACGGCATGCATAATTTCGTTCCATGGTTTTCCAAGCGCCGCGGGAACAGCATAACTTGTCGCCCAAATTCGGTTTTGAGTTGCTTCAGATAATGATAACGCCGCTCCATCCGGCGCCTGTTCCGTAGCGATATAGTCAGTAATGCTATGACCATTCTTTGTCCACGACGAACCGAGAGCGCTCATAGCTTGCGCTACCCAACTTGTAGAATAAATGGAACCAAACCCTCCATCGTCCCCTTGAACACTTTGCAAATAGGCAGAAGCCCGATCAAGAGAATCTGTTACTCTGGCAGCAGGATTAAATGGCAAGAGTGCCTGTACAGCTGCCGCGGTAACGTCTACGCTGTCTTCCCATGAACCGTCTATTTTCTGTTTTGAAATAACAAAAGCTATGTCTTTGGCAATAATTTGATCACTGCTTGAATAACCCGCGCTTTTCAAAGGAATAAGAGCAAAAATGTCATCATTAACAAGCAAAGGGTCACCGAACTGCGAACCATCAAATCCTGCAATAATAGCTTCAACATAATCTGTTCCGTAAAAAGAATAGGGGTTTTGGCCAAGAGCCAGCAAAGCCATAACCCGACGTTCGTTATCCGTAAGCAAAGCGCTGATTGTATTATGCTTTACCATGTAGTCAATGAGATTTACTTGAATATCGCCTACAACCCCAGCCGCCCCAATCGCAATACCAGCCCAATCGGTATACATATCACTCCCAAACGAACCGTCTGGACTTTGTGCGCCGACAAGATAATTCACAGCATTCTGGACGCTAAATAAAGGTGGCGTAAATGTTCCACCGCTGCCGCCTCCACTATTGCTGGTAATAATTACATCTGGACTTGTTATGTCTATTTCTAATTCAGCTGATGGGACATATAAGGCCTTACTCCCAATAGCTTTAAACAAACCAGCAGTATTTAAAATTATGGAACAAGTCCCATCAATAATAGTTATGCAAGATTGAGTTCCTAATATTATTGTGGCTTTTGACGATGGGGTCCAAACCGAATTATAATTTGCGTCAAAAGTACTTTGTTCTTCTGCCTTAAATGTTATTGTATCACCTACCGTTCCAGAAATTTTGGAAGCTGAGATTCGAAGAGGATAAGAATTATAAGTTAAAAGAAGTTCTTCATTTGAAGAAAGAATATATTGGTTGAGCGCTATAGATCCATAATTTAAATTATGAAAATAACTCCAGGATTTTGAAAAATCAGAAGTAGTTGTGTGCCCACCAAGTTCATCCAACCAACCACTTGGTGTATAATTCCACGTCCAAGTATTTGATAATCCAGACTGTTCAACAGCGCATTTACCATTTAGGGTAATTGGCGCATTGGCTTCCGGTGATTCAGCGCAAGCTGTAACTGTTTTAAAACCGTCAAATAAAACAGTATCACCCGCATAAATTCTTAAAATTATATTTACTGGTACCGGGTCTGGGGCATTTACAACAACTACTCTGTTAACTTCAATTGCCGTGTTGCCAGCCGCATCGCTAACATTGTACGTCACATTGTAGTTGCCGGGAACAGCAGTATCAACCGCGCTGACAATCGTAATATTTGAAGTAATGTCTCCGTCAGCGTCATCGCTGGCCGTGGCCCCGGCGTCTTGATATGTTGACCCTTGTTGAATAGAAACAGTGGCATCACCAAGTAAAGTAATTACCGGCGGGGTTGTATCGGGCGTTGGTGTCGGTAAATCTTCGGCATAAATTATTGGCGCAAATAAAAAATATAACGCCATTAAAAATAATATTATGATTTTCTTGTTTTGGCTCTTCATATGTTTTATTTAAGCTTCCACTCAACAATATCGCCTGCTGCAGGAACATAAGACGATACGCCGAGCGAGGCCTCTTTACCGTTAATATAATAAAAAAGATATTTTCCATTGCCTTGATGCAAGTCGCCTATGTCAGTAATAAAAAAACCGATCCCGGAATACTCTTTGCCGGCAAATTGAATAACATCGCTATTTTGTTCCATAGAAAGCAGCTGATACAAAGTTTGTCCGGGAATAAACTGCAAAAGAACAGTTTTGTTTCCGGCAATCAATTTGACGGTAGACTCAGCAGCTTTTGGAAATAAAGTAGAGTCATCAATAGCGTCGCGCCAAAAAGAAAATACAAAAAAAACAAACAGAATAACAGCAATTACAGCAAAAACTTTCAAATATGACTTATATTGTATTTTTCCCATAACTAAAAAACTCCTTCAGAGAAGGAGCTGTCAAGATAAATAAATTATGCTCAAAGTTCCTGCTCGGGAAAAAATTATTCGGATCGGCACTCGGACTTTAACCGTAGCGGCACTGTGGAGGAATTACACCTCGCTTCCCCGATCACGAACTTTTAAATTGTAAATATGGGTTTTACTTGTAGTCTGGCGAATATTCCCGCTGGCTTTGCTGGTAATTGGCAAAACGAGCCAAAGCGTAAAGAATGCTTGAAAGCCGGTTTAAATAGGCAATACTGTCATCGCTTACTTTTCTTTCCCGGCTGTCGCGCAAAATAACCACTTGGCGCTCCACCTTTCTGGAAATTGCCCTGGCTACATCAAGATAAGCGCTCGCTTGGCCTCCTCCTGCAATTATAAACGAATTAATCGGCGGCAGCAAGTTTTCTATCACTCCAACTATATTTTCCAAATACGAAAGGTGCTCTTTTTTTAAGCGGACTTCCGACCCTCCTAATTCTGCCTGAATGCAAAACAAATGCTTCTGTAAATTATTAATAACCTCTTCATAGGGAGTATTTTTTTTATCCATCGGCACATTCAAATTTGCGTTTTGAGAAAGAGCTTTGGCATACCCAAGCGAAGAATTAAGTTCATCTAAGACACCCAGAGCTTCAAAAACTGGAGAGCTTTTTGGTATTCTTACTCCCGGCGGACAATCAAAAAGCTTTGTTGTCCCGTTATCTCCCTTTCCGGTGTAAAGCTTATGGCTAGACTTCGCAGACGCCTGCCACACAGGCAAGTTCTCTTTTGACTTCTGTTTCATCTTCTTTTTCATAGGTGACAATCTTGGAAAAATCCAAATCGCCAAGTCGCCTTTTCATTTCTTCATACTTTTCTTGAGTAATTACTTCATAGGGAGCAAGCCGATAAACATGCTTTTCCCTAGGCAAGAATGAAAGCCCGCCAACCAAATCCCAATTTTCATGGAGCCAATGCACAACCGAAATCCATTCGTTGTCTCCAACAGAAACAGTAACAGAAGGATTGTGTTCTGTAAAATGCTTTTTAACCACTTTCCAGTGTTCTAATTGCGTAATTGCATCAATATCATCTTTAAAAAGAGCTCCATCAGGCGCTTTAACCGGAAATTCCAGCACAAATGTCGTTGCATTCTCCAAAGTTTGCCCGACTTCCGGGTAATAAGGCAATCCTTGGTCTTTAAGCATTTTAAAAAGCGCGTCGGTGGCCGAAATGCGAATACGGCGGATATAATACTGGGCATGGCGGGGGTGCATACCGCTGGCGCAATCAACTACTTGGGAAACTGTGCCAGAAGGTTTGACGCAAGTAATACAAGTTGACTGGTTAACGCCAAAGCGCTCCGCATATTCTTTATTAGTTTTAATAGCAACTTCCCTCATTTTTTCCAGAACTTTGGCATCGCGCGATATTTTAGAATCCCACTGACCGGTGATAGAGACACCCAGCAAACGTTCTTTTTCGCAATTCTTTTTCCATTCTTTTGAAAGATAAGGAAAATAAGTAAGCGTTGCCTGGTATGTCCCCAAAATTGCCGCTATGCGCGCTTTTTTTAGCAACGTTTCTTGGGTATCTTCGGCGCGAGCCACAACTTCAGATAAGTTGCAAAACTGCTTTGACTGCAAAACAATCTCGCCGCAGGGATTTGTGCCCCACGATGGATACTGCTTATTTTTCCATTGAGCCAGTCGGCGTTTTGGCAAAGTTTTGGCCAGCCCTCCGCGGTTAAATATTCCCCTTTCTCCGCTGCCGCTTTTTATCAAAGCAACCCATTCATCAAGCAACTCCATGGCTGTCGGCTTTGAAAGATAAACTGCCGAATTGTTAGCCAGTGTGCGCTGGCCTTCTGAAAGGTAAAATTGGCCTTTTTTGGCATCGCGCACTAATTCATCGTCCAAATCAGAAAGAGATATCATCGCGCTTCTGCGTACGCCACCGGCCACCACGCATTCGCCGATTTTGCAAATAATGTCGTGGGCATCTAGGTTCAAAAGTCGCCTGCCTTGGCGGCGCAAAACTCTTTCTCTGGTAAAATTAAGGAGTGATCTTAAGGGTTCTGGCCCCGATGCTTTTCCACCCATTGTTTTCAAACGAGCGCCCGCCGGGCGAAGCAAAGAATAATCAAAATCAACATCTTCACCTGAAAACCATGTTTTAAGGCCAAATGCCAAGGCATCTGCCCAACCTTCTTTGCTGTCGGGAATAATATAAACAGGCAATTTTTTACCGGTTTGCCTTTGGATTTGCGGCAATGCCTGAATATTTTCACTCTCCACCGACCAGCCAACACCAGTCCCACACATAGAAACATACATAATTTCGGCAAAATCCTGAAAAGAACGCGGGGCAATAAAAGAACAGTTGTAAGCACAAACATTGGTATTCCTGGCGGCTTTGCCGGCAAACTGTAAAAGGCGCATCGACGGCATTGCTTCCTGTTTGAGTATTGCTTCTCGTATTTCTGAATATTCCTGTTCCGTGAGCTTAGACCCAATGTTGTCTTGCATAAAACTGATATACCTATCAACAGTTTCAACCCATGTTTCGCGGCGGCCTTCCTCGGGAATCCACTTGGAATAAGTGCGGTAATATACAAATTCGGCTAAGGGATTCCTGAAATATTTTTTGCTCTCTGCAACAAGCTCCTTGACTTTTTCTGGCACAAAGCCAACTCTTTCCCTCACCAGCGAGCGCTCTTTACGATACAAAATATAGGCCTTGGCCGTAGCTGAAAACCCCGAAGTAATAAGTTCGTTTTCTACAATATCTTGTATCGTTTCAACCTGAGGCACAAAAACTTTAATTTTCTTTTCTTGCTTTAAGTTTAAAAGCGAATCCAAAACTCTGTACATTACTTTTTCCGCGCTAGTTTCATTTCCCTCTTTTGCCGCTTGCATTGCCCGGAAAATAGCCCGAGTGATGCGTTTCTGGTCAAACGGCACTATTGTGCTGTCTCGTTTTTGTATCTGATGGAGCGAAGAATATTTCTTCCTGTTTAAAGCTTTTTTCATGCTTGCCTTAAATTTAAGATTGACATTACTGATACGGCCTCAAATTTTTTGTTTTCAATTACAAACCGATAAATAAGCGGAGAAAGGACTATTGCAAAAGACACATTGCCCAAAAGGTGGAGCGCCGTGAATGGAATTTGTCCTATTAGCGCCGCCATAAACGGCTGGCCAAAAAAAAGCGGCCCGATTGACAAGCCGGTGACCGCGTCAAAAAACAAGGTTCCCATAATAGCAAATTTTGCATAATTAAAACTCTTCGCCGCTCGGCTTTTAAAATAATAGGCAGACCACAAGCCAAGTACTCCATAGGTTATAGCAGTAATCGGTGTCCACATTCCAACTTTACCGGTGACAAAATCAAAAAGTACCATATTTAAAAAAGCAAAAACAAATCCTGCCGCGGCTCCATAAGCTTTTGAAAAAGGCATTTGAGTTGCCAGAATTGGCTCAACATTGGGCAGCCGGAAAGGAAAAAGACGAATTAAAAAACAAATAACAAAACCAACAGCAAACTTAAACCAATTTTTATTGTATTCAGCCATTGGATTATTATAAGCGAGCAAAATTATCTGTCAAAATGTGGATAACTTAAATTCTGGTGCCCCTATCAGGAATCGAACCTGAATTTAAGGTTTAGGAAACCTTCGTCCTATCCGTTGAACGACAGGGGCCAGTAATAAAATAATAGCTAGAAAAAACAATCTTGGCAATGGTGTTCTGCCAATCGTTCTGATATAATGAGCTAACTTATTTATTTTTTATTATTTGAAAGAAAAATCTCCGATAGTAAAAATAGCAAAAAATGTTTGCCCGGCTGTAATAACCATAGTTGTTTCCCGGGACCTGCCTAAAATAGAAAGTTTTTACAGTTTTCCCTTTGGCGGAAAAGAATACTTAATGCCAAAAATGGAAAAAAACAAAGGGTCTGAAAAAACAGAAAAAACCCAAATAGGCGGAGGGTCTGGATTCATAGTTTCTCCAGACGGATACGTTCTAACATCAAACCATGTGGTGGCCGATACTTCGGCTGACTATACTGTTATTTTAGACCCAAAACACAAATATCCGGCCAGGGTCTTATCAAGAAACCCTATAAACGATATTGCAGTTTTAAAAATAAATGCAAAAAACCTGCCTTTTATTGAAACAGCCGATTCAAGCAAAATTGAAATAGGAGAAGAAGTGGTAGCGGTTGGCAACGCTTTGGGAGAATTTCACGATACGCTGTCAGCTGGAATTGTTTCGGGACTATCGCGCTTCATAACTGCCTTTGGCGGAATAGACCACCAAACACAAAACTTGAGAGGCCTGATACAAACTGATGCCGCTATAAACCCTGGCAACTCCGGCGGCCCTTTGGTAAATATGGAAGGCAAAGTTATAGGCATTAACACTGCTATGGTTATGGGCGCTCAAAACATTGGTTTTGCCATACCTATTAACTATGCCAAAAAAGATTTAAACGAAGTCAAAAAATACGGAAAAATAGTAGTGCCATTCTTGGGTATAAAATACGTTTTAATATCAAAAGAAATGGCGCAAGCTAACAAACTACCCATAAACGACGGCGCCTTGGTGGTAAGAGAAGCGCTGGGCGAGCCGCCCGTGGTCAAGGGCTCTACTGCCGACAAAGCCGGAGTTAAAGAGTTTGACATAATTTTGGAATTCAACAATGAAAAAATAACTCTCAAAAATTCTTTGGCCAATATTTTGCAAAAATGCAAAATCGGCCAAGATTCCAGTTTGAAAATTCTTCGCGATGGAAAAGAGATGACTCTAAAAGTTAAACTGGAAGAAAAAGTTAATTAGGGGGCGACTAACGGGATTTGTCCCGCTACGCGGGATCTCGCGAAGAGAGACACCCTTGTGATTTTATTTTTTTAGGGCGATCGAGGAGAATCGAACTCCCATCACCTGTGCCACAGACAGGTGCTTTACCATTAAGCTACGACCGCCAAACACTTTTCAATGCATATGCCCTCGAGAGGAATCGAACCCCTATCTAAACATTAGAAGTGTTTCGTTCTATCCGTTGAACTACGAGGGCTTCGTGTAAATTCTAACAAAAACCGAGCCGGAAATCAAGCTTTATTTTTGACTTAAAATAAAAGAATGGTACAATGCGATTGTAATCGGGGTGTCGTATAATGGTAGTACGTGCGCTTTGGGAGCGTACAGCCTGAGTTCGATTCTCAGCACCCCGAAGAGAAGCGCGGGTGTCGTATATCGGTATTACCTCAGCTTTCCAAGCTGAT
>CAZBAA010000015.1:7958-12209 GCA_964490095.1 uncultured Candidatus Saccharibacteria bacterium | reverse complement strand
TAATGGCGGAAAAGAAAACAAAAGAGGAAAAATTATCGGATTTTGAGCGAAAAGGCAATCATTGGCTCGAACTCACAAGGAATTGGATTTTAGAGGCCAACCAAGCCAAAAATCTCGCTTTGCAAAATAATTTTTCGGAGATGAAAAATTATCTCAAAAAAATCGGCTCGAACCGCCGCCTTGCGGCGGGACGGCTGGAAATTGATTTCAAAAAGCCCTTTGATTTGCTCGCAAAACTGCCCGCCGAAGCGAGGGGCGAAGCCCCGAGCGAGGCGACTAATTCAATATGGTGGACCCACGGGGAATCGAACCCCGCCTTCTTCCATGCCATGGAAGCGTAATGCCAATTTACTATGGGCCCTATTTTTGAACATTAAATCAGCTTATCACAACTCACTGAAAATTAAAATAAAATGTGATATAATAAAACTGCGTACAGTTCTTTAACAACTATCCTCTTTTGGGAGTCGCGCGATATGTTACTTAAAAAAAAGTTTAGTTTCAAGGATCTCAATGTTTCAGTAGTAATAGGTACTATAAGCATGCACCTTTTGGCCGTTTTTGCCTTCTACTATGTTACTTTTGGCTCGATTTTGATTTTTATTTTCTTGGGTTGGTTGACCGGCTGGGTTGGCATTGGAGTTTGTTACCATAGGTTGCTTACTCACTCCAGTTTTAAAACACCCAAGTGGTTTATGTACCTGCTTGCGACCATTGGCTCTTTAGCTTGGCAAGGAGGCCCTATTATATGGGTTGGCAACCATCGTTTGCATCATCAGCATGCAGACACCGACAAAGACCCCCATACCCCAAAACATGGTTTTACATGGGCTCATATGTTTTGGCTATTTTTGAAAAACGCCGTAGGAAAAGACCCAAGAGACGCGGCAAAAGACCTTACTAAAGACAAAGGGATTTGTTTCATAAATAAATTTTTTTTAGCGCCGCAAATTTTTCTTGCTATTTTTCTTTTTGCCTTCGGCTTGTGGTATGAAAATCTTTATACCGCGATTGCCTGGACAATATGGGGAATTGGCGTAAGAACTGTTGTGGTATATCATGTCACCTGGTTTGTGAATTCTACTTCGCACACTTGGGGTTATCGTTCTTTTGACACGAACGACACTTCAACCAATTGTTGGTGGGTTGCCTATCTTTCAGGTGGTGAAGGTTGGCACAATAACCACCATGCCCATCAACGTTGTGCGGCCCACGGCAGAAAATGGTGGGAATTTGATCCGGTCTTTAGGACTATTCAAATTCTTTCTTTTTTCGGCCTTGCCTATGACATTATCAGCGCGCCAGATTCGCCCGATCATAAATAACATCGGGCGATTTTTTATATAAACTTTTGACTTATTTACTTAAATAAAAAGGGAGTCGTTCTTTACGTCCTCCCTTCACTTACGGGTTGACCGTTGAGTCCGAAGTTCTTCTCTTCTTCGCTCGCAGAGCGAAAATAGCTTAATTTCGTCGTTGCGAAGATTTTTAGCGTCCTTTGGATTAATTCCGCATCCACTCCCGGAGCGTTCAAAAAGATGTTCTTGGTAAATTACCTTTCGACCACCGGGTGTTTTAGCAGTATACTCCAATAGGTACTCATACTTCACGATAATGCCCACAGTGGAGTTGCCTACGCTGCTTTTGATTTTTCGTTGAGGTTTCACCGATACAATTTTACATTTTTGATCGTTGACAACTCGGGTGAAATCTTCAAGCGACTTCGCTTTGTATTGAAACAGATTTTTGATGAAATCAAACATCTTCGGTCCTCCTTGTTAAAGTGCAACATTAACCGGTGCCTCCAGCAGGTCTCGAACCCGCAACCAATTGCTTAAAAGGCAACTGCTCTACCAATTGAGCTATGGAGGCCCTCCTACGCTATAATCCTTCTTTTTTTAATTGTTCTAATAATTCCTTTTGCTTTCTTGATAACCTTTTCGGAGTTCTTACTCTTAATTCAACATATAAGTTTCCTCTGCCGTGTCTTCCAAAATGCGGAATTCCCTTATCTGAAATTTTAAAAACTTTTCCTGATTCTGTTCCTGCGGGTACTTCCAGCAATATTTTTGTTCCTTCTAATGTTGAAATTTCAATTTTATCGCCCAAGGTCGCTTGAGGAAAACCGATTTGAAATGAAACATATAAATCATCTCCCCTTCTCTCAAATATCCGATGTTTTTTAATAAATACTCTCACATAAAGATTTCCTGCTTTTCCTCCCTTCTTGCCCGCTTCGCCTTTGCCTTGAAGTTCTATCACCTGATTTGTGTCAATGCCGGCTGGTATGACAACATCGATTGATTCTACCCCTTTTGTTCTGCCTTGTCCATTGCAGACGTTGCAGGGTTTTTCTGGGCTTGTCCCTTCGCCTTGGCAAGCCGGGCAAACAGTAGTAGTTGTGTAAGACCCCAAAAAAGTTTTTTTGACTTGTTGCACTTGACCGGTGCCCCGGCAAGAAAAACATTCTTTAATTTTGGACTCTGGTTCAGCCCCTGTGCCCTTGCATCTATGACAAAATACATTCTTGGTAAGATTTATTTTCTCAACAGTTTCTTTTAAGGTTTGCTCCAGAGATATTTCTATGCCTATTTGAAGATCCTTTCCCTTTTTGTTGTTTTTTTTTGCTCTGCGCCTGTTATCAAAACCAAAAAAATCTTCAAATACATCGCTTAAATCTCCAAAATCAAAATCTTGAGCTTGATTTCGGTTGCCCCAAACCCAATTAAAGTCCCAGCCTGGAGCTTGTCCGCCTTCGGCGGAAAATCCACCATTGCCGTCAAATACACGTCCAAACTGGTCATACTGGTTTCTTTTTTCTTTATTTGAAAGAACCTGATAGGCCTCATTTATCTCTTTAAATTTCTTTTCATCCCCGCCTTTGTCGGGGTGATACTTATGAGCCAATTTATGAAAGGCTTTTTTTATTTCTTCTTCCGAGGCGCTTTTTGAAACCCCCAGAACTTGATAGTAATCCATAAAACCGATACTAATTACAAATTTTATGCGAATCTACAAATTACTTATTTGTATCATTCGTATGCATTCGTATATTGGCATCGCGATAATTATTTTTCGGTGTACTTTCCTTCTTCTGTATTATCGTCTTTTGAGCCGGGTTTTTCTTTTGAAGATTGTTTGTGAAGTTCGGCTCCAACTTTTTGTATCGCTTCTGATAAGGACTGGGTATTATTCTTAATTTCCTCTATGTTACCACTTTCTTTTACTTTTTTCAATGCTTCTATTTTCTGCTCAACATCTTTTTTAACTTCCGGGTCTATTTTATCTCCAGCATCTTTTATGGTTTTTTCAGAGGTATAAACTAAGGCATCGGCAATATTTTTGGCCTCAATTAAGGCCTGTTTCTTTTTGTCTTCTTCTGCGTGCAGTTCGGCCTCTTTCCTCATTTTTTCAACCTCCTCTTTGGAAATGCCGGCCGACCCCTCAATCCTGATTGATTGCGATTTACCGCTTGCTTTGTCTTTAGCCGAAACGTTTAAAATTCCGTTGGCGTCTATATCAAAAGAAACTTCAACCTGGGGCACGCCCCGGGGCGCCGGCGGAATGCCGTCTAAAATAAACCTGCCTAAGGTTTTGCTGTCTTGGGCCATTGGCCTTTCACCCTGCAATACGTGTATTTCAACAGAAGTTTGATTGTCTGCGGCTGTGGAAAATATTTGGGTTTTAGCGGTTGGCACAGTCGTGTTTTTAGTGATTAAAATAGTATTGACTCCACCCAATGTTTCAATACCTAAAGACAAAGGCGTAACGTCTAAAAGCAGTACGTCTCTTACGTCGCCTTGCATTATTCCTCCTTGTACTGCGGCTCCAATGGCTACCACTTCGTCGGGGTTTACTTCTTTATTTGGTTCTTTGCCGAAAAGTTTTTTAACTTCTTCTTGTAATTTCGGCATTCGGGTTTGGCCGCCAACTAAAACTATTTCATCAATATTTTTAGGTTCCAATACAGCTTCTTTTAAAGTTGTTTTGACCAATTCAATTGATTTTACAATATACTCTCCAACCATATTTTCAAATTGCGCCCGGGTTAGTTTGTAAAGCAAGTGCTTGGGGCCTGCGGCATCTGAAGTAATAAAGGGCAGGTTGATTTCTGTTTCCAAGCTTGAAGACAATTCTATCTTTGCTTTTTCAGCGGCTTCTTTTATTCTTTGCAAAGCTAAGTTGTCTTTTGACAAATCAACACCATTGTCTTTTTTAAATTCTTTAACCAGCCAATCCATTATTTTTTGG
>CAZBAA010000015.1:0-7948 GCA_964490095.1 uncultured Candidatus Saccharibacteria bacterium | reverse complement strand
CTACAGTTTCGGCCCCTACGTCTAAAACAGAGATATCAAAAGTCCCGCCGCCAAAGTCATAAACGACTATTTTTTCATCTTTCTTTTTTGTCAAACCGTAGGCCAAAGCGGCGGCTGTCGGTTCGTTGATGACTCTTTTGACATTGAATCCGGCAATTTCGCCGGCAACTTTGGTTGCTTTTCTTTGCGAATCGTCAAAATAAGCAGGGCAAGTAATAATAGCGTCAGTGATTGTTTCCCCTATTTTTGCTTCGGCGTCTGCCTTTAGTTTTTGTAAAATCATCGCCGAAATTTCGGCCGGATTCAACCATTTGTCCCCCATTTTTACATCAACTCCGCCATCGGCTGATTCTTTTATTTCATAGGGTAACAGCTTTTTGTCTCTTTGCACTTCCGCATCAGAATATTTCCTGCCAATTAATCTTTTGACAGAATAAATAGTATTTTTGTGGTTTGTGACAGCCTGCCTTTTTGCCAAAATGCCGACCACTCTTTCACCGGTTTTTGTAATAGCAACAATAGACGGAGTTGTTCTGGCTCCTTCCTTGTTTTCTATTATCTTTGCCTCGCCTGCTTCCACAACAGCCATTGCCGAAAAAGTAGTCCCAAGGTCTATACCTAATATTTTCGCCATATATTTTGATTATTTATTTAATTATTTTTTAAATTTTAATTTTTTATTTTTCTAACCCTTTTTCTATTAAACAATTATTATAGAGTATATCTATCGCTTTCTGCACTCCTTCTCTGGCCAAAGCTTCGTCCATGTTAAACTTGTCACTTTTTACTTCTCCATTTTTTACTTTTTCCACTCTTGAGAAACAGTCTTTTCTAATTTGGATTGGTCTTAATTGAAACCAGTAAAAAGCCCCACCTATTGCAATGACAATAATTATCAAAAGAGATAATTTAAACCAATTGTCTTTTAAAATTTTCTTAATTTTTTCTATAAATAATGGCTCTTTATTTTCTTCTAGAATCTCTTTCGTAGATGTCATATTTTCATTTAATCTTCTGACGAATTCGTCGCCGAAATCACTATTCTTTTTTTTAATATCATCTGTATAAAGTCCTTTAAGTTCTTTTTTAAGAAATTCTTCATCTGATGTAAACTTTATATCGCTCTGGGGTAATTTTACCTTTTTCATATCATTGTTTAATTTTAATAACTCTTTTGGTCGTTTAAATATAGTAATTGGTGGTATCTGTTCCCTTCACCTGTCTTGTATTTTCCTTTATTAGTTTTTGTTTCTTTAAAAATTTGCCAAACACGCATAACTTCGATTCCATCTTTTTCAAAATATTTAATAGTGTTTTCATATTTTAATTTTCCACAAATAAACATTTTTCTATATTTATTGCCAATTAACCGTTCAATGACATTTCTAATTTTTTTATTATTAAATTTTCTATCAATATAAGACGCTACCCCTAATTTAATTTCTGATACATTCCGTCTTTTTGCTGATGAAGAGCCACCGATATATCCAATTGGATTTGAACTGCATTGTATTTCTATATGGATAGCATCGCCAACTTTTTGGTCATTATTTAATTTAACCGCCAAAATATCTATTTCATTAACACCAATCTTTAAATTTTTAATCAAAAAATAACCCTTAGAGTTAAACCAGTTTGCAACAATGTTTTCTATAATATCCATAAATTTTTGAACTGTGTAATTAATTTTATAATGAGATTATTTGACTGCCTTGCGGAATATTTGCCAGTTTTATATCTTGTATCAACCCTACTTCTTTTGCTTCATTAGGGGTTTTTGTTTTGGCCCTAAAAAACATTTCTATCACATCTTTTTCTTCTAATTTAGTTCTCTCTGAAATTATATCAGCAATTCTTTTTTGATCCCTTTCAATTATTGCCAGCTTTTCTCTTAATTCTTTTTCTTCAAATCTTTGAGGTTGATTAATATCAAAGCCAACGCCGTGGAAAAGAAAAGAAGACGCGGGATTGGAGTATCTTTCATCTGATGCTAAAAAAAGAACATTTGCGATAGAGTCGATAATTCCTATATTGTGCATTATAATTTTAGCAGGCAAAGCTCTTATGAAATTATATAATACTACTCCATCATTAACACTTCCTCCGGGAGATGAAATCAAAAAATAAAATTCTTTTTGACCTTTATTAATTTGGTCGCTTAAAAAATTCATTAATGTCTGAGATGTTTGTGGATTTATCGGGGAAGAAAATTTTACGTATATCATATTCTCGTTTGTTTAATAAATTGTCGCACAATAAAATTATGCATCACTTTGTAATTTTTACTTTGGCGGGGCGGATTACTTTGCCGTTCATTGTATATCCTTTTTGGAGTTCTTCTGTAACCATTCCAGATTCCGCGGGGGTCGCACCCTCGCGAACTTCTTCGCTTGCCTCCATTGTATTGGGGTTGAATTTTTGGCCTGCTGTTTTTATTTCTTCAATCTCCTCTTTCTTCAGAAACTCTTCAATTTGCTTCTTTATCTGCAAGAATCCTTTAGTCCATTCCACCGCCTGCGGATTTTCTCCTTCGCCTTTCTTTAATTTATCCGGAAGTTTTTTTTCCGCTAATTCTATATTGTCTAAAATCGGCAGAACTCTTAAAATTATTTCTTCTTTCAAATAACTTCCTAAAACCCCGATTCTTTCCATCTCGTTTTTTTTGTAATTCAAAAAATCGGCCCTCTCTCTTTTCCAGTTATTCAGATACTCCTCCTGCTTTTTTTGGCATTCTTCTAATTTTATATTATCTTTTGTCATTTTATTAATTTTTACATTTTTGTCTTAAGTACTTGACAAGCTATATTAGAGTGCTACAATTAAGGTGCGATAGGAATTAGCACATTTATAACCTAAATTTAACTACTTTTCACGAAACACGCAATTGAACCTAATAATGAAATTAGAGGTAATTGCGTGTTTCGTGGAAGTCCCTTTTCTTTTTTAGGAGAACCGACTATGAATGTCCTGTGTCAGCATTCCAACCCCCTTAATTCTTTGTGCTCATGACGGCTCGACCGCGGCGCCGGAACACCGCTTATAATTTCAGCATTGTGCTGAAATTATGAAGTTGGTGTTGTTCCAAAAAAGAAAGGATCAAAGGGCGGATTGCTTCACAGCGTCCGCCTTATTTTTTACACAAAATTATTTTGAAAACTGATTTTAGTATAGCTTTTTTTTAACATTTGTCAATCTGTTTTTGAAAAATAAAAGACCCGAAATTCAGGTCTTTGTTAATTTTGTTTTTTAAATGTGCTAAATAGAGCCGGCAGGATTTGAACCTACAACCTCCCCCGAACGGGCGCTCTCCCTCTTGAGCTACGGCCCTAATAATCACTCTTTGTATCATCTTTTTAAAATTTTATCAACTTTGAGCATGTCCTGAGTTACGAAGAGCTCTTTTTTCATCAATTTCTTTCAAGTATATTTTTCTAATACGTATGTTTTTTGGAGTTATTTCCACCAATTCATCGTCGCCAATATATTCCAAAGCGTCTTCCAAACCCATTGTTTTTGGAGTGTTGAAGTGCTCTGTGCTTCCCTCCCCTTTTGACCTCATATTTGACAATTGTTTTGTTTTGCAAACATTTACCCTTATGTCATTCGGTTTTGAGTTTTGGCCTACAACCTGTCCTTCATAGATTTCCACCCCCTGCTTAAAAAACAACACTCCCCTATCTTGTACATTTTTCAACCCGTAAAGATTAGTTTGACCCGAAGCACTGGCAATCAAAGACCCTTGTTCTTTTTCTTTCCAATTACCGGGGTCTGACAAGTATTGATGGAAGATTGTATTTATTATTCCAAGTCCTTTGGTGTCTGTTAAAAATTCTGTTCTATATCCAAAAAGGCCTCTGGTTGGAATTATAAATTCTAAAAATACAATGTTATTTTGGCTCGCCCATTGGGCTACACCCGAAGGATTTCTCATTTCTATCATCTCCCCTTTTCTACTTCCTAATTTTTGAATAACCACTCCGTGGTATTTTTCAGGAACTTCAACAAAA
Source organism: uncultured Candidatus Saccharibacteria bacterium (assembly GCA_964490095.1). Taxonomy (GTDB): domain Bacteria; phylum Patescibacteriota; class Minisyncoccia; order Minisyncoccales; family Staskawiczbacteraceae; genus JACPYG01. The sequence goes on along the minus strand of CAZBAA010000015.1, from coordinate 3,941 downwards.
ACTTTTTCGTAAGGAGTCATTTTTTTCCCTTTTATTTCTCTTATAATAACCTGCGGTCTTGAAACCTGAAATTCAAAACCCTCTCTCCTTATTCTTTCAATCAAAATTGCCAGGTGCAACTCCCCCCTTCCAGAAACAGTCCAATTACCGTTGTCTGTTTCTTCTACTCTTAACGCAACGTCTGTTTCCAATTCTTTAAATAACCTTTCTCTTATTTGCCTTGAAGTTGGAAATTGGCCTTCTTTACCAGCAAAAGGAGAATCATTAACTGTGAAGATCATTTTAACAGTTGGCTCTTCAATATTAATTAACGGCATGGCTTCTGGATTTTCCGGGTCGGCAATTGTTTCGCCAATAGTTATGTCGGGAATGCCGGCTATGGCCGCAATATCTCCGGCTTGAACTTCCGAAACTTCAATTCGGCACAATCCCGAAAAAGTCATCAAAGAAGCTAATCTATATTTTTTAAATTGTCCCTCTCTATTTATGTGGATTATTTCCTGCCCTGCTTTTATGACGCCGCTGTAGACCCTTCCAATGGCAATTCTCCCTTTAAAATTATCTGCGGCAATTGAAGTAATCAGTATTTGCAACGGCTTTTCTTTATTTGCAATTGGCGAAGGGATATGCTGTAAAATGGCCTCAAAAATCGGGGTGATATCGGCCATTTTATCTAAATCTGCCTTTAGTCCCGCTTTTCCGCTTCGTCCGGAAGCATAAATTACCGGAAAATCCAAAGAGTGGTCTGGCGCCCCTAATTCTAAAAATAATTCAAGAGTTTGGTCTAAGGCGAATTTAGGCCTTGCGCCCTCCTTGTCTATTTTATTTATAACCACAATAACTTTATGCCCCATTTCCAAGGCTTTTTTCAAAACAAATCTGGTCTGGGGCATAGGGCCTTCTTTTGCGTCAACTAAAAGCAAACAGCCGTCGGCCATATTTAAGACCCTTTCTACTTCTCCTCCAAAGTCGGCGTGGCCAGGAGTATCAATTATATTTATTTTTGTATCGCCGTATTGCACGGATGCATTTTTAGAAAAAATAGTAATCCCCCTTTCTCTTTCTAATTCATTGCTGTCCATAATAAATTCTTGGCCAATAGTTTCCTTATTTAAATGAGTTCCCGACTGACGCAAAAGGGCGTCCACCAATGTGGTTTTACCATGGTCAACGTGAGCAATTATCGCGATGTTTCGTATTTTATTCACAATTCAGATTATGTACATTTCTCGTCCGTCTTCACCGAATCCAACAAATTCCGCTTCCCCGCTTATAATTTTTTCAAATGGTTTGCAGGCAAAACATCCTTTCGACCCAAAGGGGCAGGCAAAGGCCATTTCTTCCATCGCTTTCTTAATTTTATGAGCCAAGAATCACACCTTTTCTTTTGATTGGGCAACATCTGGCAAAACAACCGGCAAAGGCGTATCGCTCCTATCTAAATACCAATAGCTGGCTCCGGAGACCTTTCTTTTTTGCAGGGCCGACAACAATAAACTATATATTGGCAGTTGCAATGACCTTTCGGCTTCATCTTTCTTGCCGGTTTTAAAATCAATGATTCTGACGCTGTCGTCTTTTTCAACATATTCCAGCCAGTCGATTCTTCCGCACAAAACTATATCGTCTTTTTCAGACAAATAAAAACTGGGAGGCATGCCATTATGGCCCTCTTTTATTTTCACAGTTTTATTAAGCAAAGGCCCCGGATTCTTTGTTACTCTTGCTATCATCTTTCTGCCCCTTTCTTTTGCCTCTTCCTCTTTTTTTGAGTTTTTGAACCCTCCCTGCCTGCCGGAAATCTTTTCCCATTCTTTTTCAAATGCGTCTTCCAGCGACCTTGAAAATCTTTCTTCTACTTTGTATCTTGATAATCCTTCTAATGTTTCATGTACGGCTTGCCCTAAAGAAAGCGCCGGAGCGACTAAATTAATTCTATTGCCCCTTTCATTCCTATAAACATTGCATAAATAATATAGGCGGGGACATTTTAAAAAGTTTTCAATGGAAGAATAGGAAACCCAGAGGGATTTATATTTATCTTGAACCATATTTGACTATCTAAGCAGTAAAACCAAAATAAATTAGGAAGCAACCCAACACGACAGCGGCCAACAAGGCGTATGGTAGCCATTGACTATTTTTTGTTTTTTTTATAATAACCAAAGCCATTTCTGGAAAAAACAATTGCCCAAGGCCTTTTGCCAACGCAAACCAACCCAAAAGAGTAATAACCACTCTCCAATCAGAAACCCAAAGATTATGTCCCAAAATTATAGCAATTCCCACAACAGAGTGAAAAAGACCACTGTAAAATAAACCCACTTCATTTTCTACTGATTCAAAAAGCTTTTTTATGTTTTTTTGATTTATCAGTAAAGATAATGACATAACGATGAAAGAAAAACCCAAAATATTGGCTAAAAAATTTGAAAGTTCCATTTTTTTATAATATTAATTGTAAATTATATCTTTTGTTTTATTTTTTTATTCGCTAATTCTCTATAATTACAATGTTCACAATCGGGATTTGAATCAGGAATTATATTTGAATCCAAACATTTTTTAATATCAATTAAAGTTGGCTCAACCCAGGCATCATTGCCAATATGAGGAATAATTGACAGATCAAATTCTAACCGTCCGTCAAACTTCGGTTTGTTTTTACTAGCATTGGCAAAAACAAAATATCCAGTATCGCTTACCTCAAATCCCTTCTTCCTAAAGATCCATTGATATATTTCCATTTGTTTTTTATACCCCTGTTTGTATTCGTCTTCTAGAGAAATTTCTTTGCTAGTACTAGTCGATTTATAGTCAACAATTAACATCTCATTTTTTTTATTAATCCAGACATCATCAATAATTCCGCATATTTCTAAATTAGTTTTTTCGTGTAGAACAGAAGCACCAACGTATTTGTAAAAATCATCACGCCAAACTGGTAAATCCGGATGTTGAAATGGAACGGCGTCAATATTATATTTTTTCATCAATTTATGAGATTCTTTTTTCTCCCGAAGTAGATCAAACTCATTTTTCAAAAGTTTGTCTACCGCGCTATTCAGCGCCCAACCTGGCATTCCCGGCCTATCTATTCCCAGCCGCCTATCTAAATAAAAACAACGTGGGCACTCAAGAAATAAGTCAATTCTTGTCTGACTTAATCTAAATGACTCTTTTGTCTCTGGTCTATAAATATTTCTTTTCCTTGGTGAACTATTGGTCATATTCTTTATTTTTATTTTATCATATTAAAATAAAAAAAGAACCCCAATTTTAGTCCTCCAACAAAATTTTAAATTTAAATGTGTCGTTTTTAGCCAGGTAAATTATTCACGATCGTGAATAATTTACCTGGCTGGCTATTTGTTTCGTAACGATTCCAATAACAGATTAAATTAAATCAAACTTTAAAAAATAGCCCCGGTTCTGCCGAACGGGGCCCTGTGTTCTTTATTTTTTCACCATTTCTTCGTTATCTCTTTGCCAGTTGTTCCAGCAAATATTTTTTCTTTTTCAGCAGCGCCTCAATTTCATTAACCACATCTTCTTGGCAGTCGTCACAAACGTCCTTTTCTGCTTGAGGGAGAATGTTCTCGCATTCTAACCATTCTCCGAAGATGTTGGATCTAAACCTACGACAACTCTGGCATTGGACGATTTTGATGGACATCGCAATCTCCTTTCTTTCTTTTTCCTTCAAAAGAATTGTCAAAAAACCAACTTTTATCAATATAAAATTTTTAAAAGTACTTGTCAATGATTTGTTCCGGGACTTGGATTCGAACCAAGATACTGGGTTCCAAAGACCCATGTCCTACCTTTGTACGATCCCGGAGTGTGGTCCTATTATATCAAATTTTGCCGCTGTTATAAACCACTGATATGTCGACTATCGCTAGTTCTAAGGGAAGTTGGATTATGGGGTTATATTTGAT
>CAZBAA010000014.1:0-13229 GCA_964490095.1 uncultured Candidatus Saccharibacteria bacterium | reverse complement strand
GGATCAAGCTCAGACAAATGGCAAAAAATCGGCCAAATAGTTTCAGAAAAAGGTTTTAAAGTAATAATTCCCGATATGCCTGGCTTTGGTAAAAGCGAAATTCCCAAGACACCATGGGATATTAACAACTATGTTAGTTGGTTGGAAGAATTGATTAAAGTTTTAAATTTGCAAAGTTATTATTTATTAGGGCATTCTTTTGGCGGAGCAGTAGCTGTTAAAGTCGTTGTAGACGCCCCCCAGAAAATAAATAAGCTTTTCTTGGTATCTTGCGCCTATATAAGAAAAAGAACATTACTTAAAAAAGTTTTATCCAGATTGGCAAAAGTTGTAAAAGTTTTTTACTTCTTACCGCATTATGCTCTTGTAAGGAAAGCATTTTATAAGTTTTTTATTAAAAAAAGTGATTATGTTTATGCGGAGGGAGTAATGAAAGAAACTTATTCAAAAGTGATATCTGAAGATTTGTCATATTACTTGTCTTTTATTAAAGTGCCCACTGTAATTATTTGGGGAGATAAAGATAAATCCACTCCAGTAAAAAATGCCTATTTCTTAAATAAAAAAATAAGCGGTTCAAAACTTATTGTTATTCCCGATGCCGTTCATAATTTAAACCAAAAGTCACCAGAAATTTTAATAGAAAAAGTTTTAGAAAACCTTAAATAAAATGTTTTTATTTTTAAGCACTCTTTGGTATATCAGAACTTTAAAGCACGTTCTTTTTTGGCTTTATTTGTGGCAATTGAAAGAGTATCATGCCGGTCGTTTTTTGGCCCATTTTGAAACCAAGAAGGGGCAAAAGTTAATTTTAAATCCTTTACAAAATTCCAAGGTATTATTGGCAGTACTCTTCCTTTTAAACAATACTTTTTTTGTTTGGATTTTATCTTTCATCTACTTTGTGGAGTCGTTTTTATTCTTCAAAGCAGTTTTTGACAGAAAGGTTAAGAGCCCAAAGTTGACTAAAAAGACATTTTTTTTAATTATATTTTCTTCTTTAACATTTATTTTATTCCCAATTATTTTATATATATTCCAGCTGGATATTATTCGATTTACTTTATACCTTTTATTTTTTGACATACTGGTTCCTTTCATTGTTACTATGGTTGTTTTCTCATTTCAGCCATTTGTAATATTAATAAGGAATAACATTATCAGAAAAGCTAAAAATAAAATTAAAAACTTAAAATTGGCAGGTAATTTAACTGTTGTAGGCATCACGGGCAGTTATGGAAAAACTTCAACTAAAGAATTTTTATCTGAAATTTTGTCTTATAGGTTTAAAGTTTTAGAAACGAAAGAACATCAAAATTCTGAAGTTGGGATTTCAAAATGTATTTTAGACCACTTAGATGAAGACCATGAAATTTTTGTAGTTGAAATGGGGGCTTACAACAAAGACGGCATAAAATTATTATCCGATATCGTAAAGCCCGATATCGGTATCGTTCCGGGAGTCAACGAACAACACTTAGCCCTTTTTGGTTCTTTAGACAATTTACTTTCAGCTGAAGGCGGCAGGGAACTGGCAAATTCTTTATCAGAAAACGGACTCTTGATTTTAAACGGCGATAATAAATATTGCTTAGACCTTTATAAAAGAACTGGGGTTAAAAAGAAAATTTACACCATTTCAAAAGAAAAAGTAGATTCGGATATTTGGGTAAATGAAGTTTTAATAAAGAAAGATAGCGTTTCTTTCGTAGCTTTAACCAAGGAAAAAGAAGTAGTTCCTTTTAATATCAACGTTTTGGGCAGGCAGAGTGTTCAAAATATGTTAGCTTCAATTTTAGCGGCTAGGCACTTAGGCATGAGTTTCAATGAAATTATTAGAGCCTCAAAAAATATCAAGCAAGAACAATGCGGCATATCGTTGAAAAATGGAAAACACGGAGTAAATATAATAGATTCTTCTTATTCTTCAAACCCCGATGGAGTTATGGCTGACCTGGAATACTTGAGTATTTTTCTTAAAAAAAAGGTTATAATTATGCCTTGTTTGATTGAACTGGGAGAAAAATCAACTAAAGTTCATGAAAAAATAGGCAGCCGCATTGGTAAAATATGTGATTTGGCTATAATTACAACTGAAGAAAAATTTTCATCAATTAAAAAGGGGGCCATTGAGGCCGGTATGGATGAAAAGAACATTGTTTTTTCTGAGAAACCAGAAGAAATAGCAACCAGGATATCGGTTTTTTGCACAAAAGGCGATACAGTGCTTTTGGAAGGCAGAGTACCAGAAAAGCTTATTAAACTTTTACATGTTTAAACCAATATCAATTTCTTTATCGCCCAATGTAGAGCCCGATGACATAGGGCTCGTTTTTAAATTAATTCTTTCTTGCTGGAAATGGAAAAGAGGGCCGGCAATCAAAAAGCTAGAAGACGAGTTTAAAAAATATCTCGATGTGAAGCATGCTTTTTCTTTCAATAGTGGGAGGTCTTGCCTTTTTGCAATTTTAAAAGCTCTTAATCTGCCTGAAAACACAGAAGTTTTGCTACAGGCTTTTACTTGTAATGCCGCAGTAAATCCTATTTTATGGCAGGGTTTAAAACCTATTTTTGTAGATTGCGACGAAAACTCTTTTAATATAGACGTTGAAGACTTAAAGAATAAAAAGGGCGATGTCTTAATAGTTCAGCACACGTTTGGCTTGCCGGCAAATATGGATGAGGTATTATCTATTGTGCGGCAGAATGAACTGATTTTAATTGAAGATTGCGCTCATGCTTTGGGGGCAGAATACAAAAATAAAAAAGTGGGAACTTTCGGCAAGGCAGGATTCTTTAGCTTTTCAAGAGATAAGGTTATTTCTTCTATCTATGGCGGGATGGTTGTTACCAACGACGATGTTTTGGCAAAAAAACTTGAAAAATTACAAAATGAATTTGGATACCCTTCATATTTTTGGATATTCCAACAACTATTACACCCGATTTTATTAAACTTTATAATTCTGCCGATTTATAATTTTTTGGACCTTGGAAAAATATTTTTAATTTTATCTCAATGGCTGCATATTTTATCAAAAGCGGTTCACAAAAAAGAAAAGAGGGGAGGGCGCCCCAACTATTTTCCCAGGGCTTTACCCAATGCTTTAGCCATTATAGCTCATCATCAATTTTCAAAGTTAAACAGTTTCCATCAACATAGGCAGGAACTTAGCAAATTTTATTACCAAAATTTGAAAGGAACTTCTTTTGACGTTTCGGACAGTTTGTTACCAGGAATATCCGATATCTCCCATAGTTTTTTGCGTTTTACTATAAAACATCCAAAGGCCCACGAAATAATTTACAATGCCTGGCAAAATCAAAATATTCTAATAGGAGATTGGTACACCTCTCCGATTGCTCCAGCTGATACAAAACTTGAAAAAATGCAATATAAAACAGGCAGTTGCCCTACAGCTGAAAAACTGTCAAAAATTACTTTCAATCTGCCGACTCATATCAACATCTCAAAAGAAGACGCCCAAAGAATTATTAACTTTCTTGAAAAATGGAAATAAGGGCAATACAAAGTAAAAAAATATGGGAGGATTTTCTTTTAGATTGCAGAGAAAAGACATTTTTACAATCTTGGAATTGGGGTGAATTCCAAAAGTTGTTGGGCAACAAAATTTGGAGGTTGGGAATCTCAGAGAGCGGAAATTTAATATCGGTAGCTCTGGTTGTAAAACACATCGCCAAAAGAAGCACTTTTTTACTGGTGCCGCATGGACCGGTAGTGAACCCCCAAACTCTAAATCCCAAATCTCAAATATTAGGAGTTTTATTGGGCAAACTAAAGATTTTAGCGAAAGAAGAGAAAGCCGATTTTGTGAGAATAAATCCAATTTGGGAAAGAATAAAAGAAAATGAAAAATTATTTAAGGACTTGGGCTTTGCTGTAAGGCCTTTACATACACATCCAGAGTCAAGCTGGAAGCTAAGCATAGAAAAATCAGAGAAAGAGCTGTTAAACCAAATGCGAAAGACAACAAGATACTTGATAAAGCAGGCGGAAGAAAACGATGACATGGAAGTTTTAAGGAGTCGAGATATTAATGATGTCGGTAGATTCAACTCTATGCATCTTGAAGTGGTAAAGCATCAAAAATTCGTTCCGTTTTCCTTAGAATATTTTAAAAAAGAATTCTCAGCTTTCTTGCAAGATAATCAAGTTATGTTATTTTTTGCTAAATATAAGGGAGAAATAATTGCTGCTTCTTTTGAAATCTTTTGGTCCGGCATAGGTTTTTACCATCACTCAGCCATGTTGCCAAAGTACAGGAAAATTCCCGCTTCTTATCTTTTGCAGTGGGAAGCAATAAAAGAAGCAAAAAAAAGAGGTTGTTTTTTTTATGACTTCTGGGGTTATATTGACCCTAAAATTCAGCCAAAGCATCCTTGGGCCGGCCCAACACTGTTCAAAATGGGCTTTGGCGGTAAGGGCTATGAATATGTTAAAGCCCAGGATTTAATTATTTCCCCAAAATACTGGTTAAATTATTTAGTAGAAATTACAAGAAAAATTAAGAGGGGATTGTGATGAAAAATAGAAGGTATTACATAAAGAGCAAAGTTCACCAGGCAAAAAACAAAGAATCTATTTTTAAAAAGCCTATCCTTTGGGTTGTGGTCTTGATTTTGTTAATCGTGTCTTCATTATTCTATTTTTTTGTATTTTCGTCAGAGTTCCAAGTAACATTTATTACTATTTTTGGTAACAATAACGTTCAAAATGAAGATATTGAAAGAGCTATTTGGAATGTTATTGATAAAAATATTTCCAGGAGTATTTTTCTAGTTAAAACTGATGAAATAAATAAAAATATTTTAGATAAGTTCCCTCAAATTGAAAGAGCAAAAGTATTTAAAAAACTTCCTTCCACAATAGTTTTAGAATTAACAGAAAGAATTCCTTTTGCTGCTTTTTGTCGGGCTGACGATAAAGAATGTTTTAATATAGACAAAAACGGGGTAATTTTTGAAGTATCGCAGGAAATTTCAGAAAACATTTTTTTGATTAGAGAAATAACACAAGGCCAGAAAATTTCTTTGGGCCAAAAAGTGATTGAAGAGAAGGTTATAGAAACAATCGACAAAATCAAGAAAACCCTCAAAGATAATTTTCAAATAAATGTTATATCTGTGACAATATCCAGCCCTTTTAGGTTGGATATCCAAACTTCTGAAAACTGGCAGGGTTTTTTTAGTTTAGATTCTGATATTGATTTTCAAATAGCCAAGGTAAATCTCTTACTAAAAAACGAAATTCCTTTAGAAACCCGGAAAACGCTTCAATACATAGACCTAAGATTCAAAGACAAGGCTTATTATAAGTAAGTATCTTTGACAATAATAACTGAATATGATATAGTAAGAAAGTTAAATGAGTGAAAAAAAGGTAAAAATTTTAAGAACGCTTGTTCTGTTTTATTTAATAAGCTTTTCTGTAGTGAATTGGAATGACATTTCTTGGCTTTTTAACTATAAAGCAGTTTCGGGAGTTCTTTATGATTTTTTTAATCCCTACCCGAGTTTTAACTTTTCTGCCGCTGATTCAAATAAGCGGCCTGCAAATGGTTCTTACTATTCAAATAATGGCTCAGTGGAGATTCCTTCAATTGGAGTTTTGGCGCCTATTGTTTTTTCTAAAAGCGAAAACATTAAAGAAATAGTCAAAGATTTAGATAGGGGAGTTGTATACTACCCGGGTTCTGTTTTGCCGGGGCAGAAAGGCCAAATTGTGGTTTTAGGGCATTCATCTCCTCCTAATTGGCCTAAAATCAAATACGACGGGGTCTTCAGTAATTTAAATAACTTAAAAAAGGGAGATAAAGTAAGCTTGTGGTTTGGTGGTAAAGAATATATCTATCGGGTTGAAAAAAAGGCCATTTTAGATGTTGGTCAGGAAATTACTCCTGCGGTATTGACAAACTCCAATAATGTGGTAGTGTTAGTGAGTTGTTGGCCTCCCGGCAAAAACATCCAAAGAATTGCTGTTTTTTCCGAACTGGAGCCAATTTAAAAAACAATGAAAAAAATATTACTATTTATAGCCGTTTTATCTCTTCTTATAGCCTCAAGTACAGCGCAGGCCTACTGTTCTAGTAGTTATGCTTGCGGAAACAGCGAATTCGTGGGGGGTCCATACTGCCAAGGAAACAGCGCTTATCAGCTTTACAAAACTTATACCTGCAACAACCCTGGGGCAGTAAATTCTTATTGCTCTAGCTCCACTACTAGTCAACTAAGATTTAATTGTTCTGGCAATCAAACTTGTTATAATGGAGAATGCGCCAGCGCTCAACAGCAGAAATTGATCATAACAGAATCTGTTAAAAATATATCCAAAGGAAATTCTAATTGGGCCCCGATAGCAAACGCCAATCCTTTAGATATTTTAGAATTTAGGGTTCAAATACAATCAGTGGCGAGCCGAAACATCGGTAATATCACCTTAAGGTCACTTCCTGAAACAAACTTGCAGTCTTACCAAAACCTAACTCTAGACGGTTATACTATTTCCGGCAATATCACCTCGGGAATTACAGTTGGCAGTGTTTCGCCTAATCAAACCAGGACAGTCGCTTGGCGAGCCCAGATTATAGGTCCCGAAAATTTCTCTTCTGACCCAACTACTTTGAACAATCTGGTAGAAGTTGCCAGTACTAACTCTGATTATTCCCAAACCGGCCCTAACCCTGTTTATATATACGTCTCTAAAGCGGTAGTTTCAGGAGTCGCCGCCGCTCCCGCCGTTCCCACCGTTCCCGTCAGTTTAGCCGTTACCACCATTCCTACCGGTTTTACCGATAATTTTTTTACAGATTCTTTCTTCTTACCCTTGTTAATCGCTTTGACGGCTTTTTGGCTTTATAAATCCGGCCTTATTAATATTGAAGCTTTTCTTGATAGGAGAAAAGAAAAAACCAAAAATTACATTGCCAAAAAAAATCTGGAATCAAAGATAACGAAAATAAAAGAAAAAAGGGACTTTTGAAAGTCCCTTTTTTTATTTTCTTCCCTCAAGCGCCGATTCTAAGGTTTCTTGGTCTGCATATTCTAATTCACCGCCAAAAGGCAAACCTTGAGCCAAGTGAGTAATTTTCCAGCCAGAGGCTGGTCTGCCTTCGGCAGAAAAATTTTTGGGTTGTATTTCCCTTAAAGCTTTTTCAATCAGCATAGAGGTGGCTCTTCCTTCAGGAGTTGGGTTGGTGGCTATTATTATTTCCTCAAACTTAGCCGGCGCCTTGACCCTATCTAAAAGTTCTTGAATTCTTAAACTATTTGCGCCGCCTAATATAAAATACAAACCATTGTATTTTTTTGTTTTTTCAATCGACATCAAGTCGGCTTCTTTATCAACAACACAAAGAAGTTGTTTATTTCTCAGAGAGTTTTGACAAATAGAACATAAATCAGAGGATTCAGAAGGATTAAAACAAAAAGAGCAAAATTTTATCTTATTTTTTAATTCTAAAATAGCGCTTGTTAGTTCATCAATATTTTCTTTTGGCAGTTTCATTAAATAAAAAACAAAACGGCTGGCGGTTCTATGACCAACCGTAGGAAATTTAGAAAATAATTCGGCGAGTTTTTTAATCGGGTCTGCCATGAATAGTTATTATTCCGTTATATCGGCAAAATAGTCTGTTTTCTCCAAATTTCTAAAACTTGCTCTTTGTTTTTCAAAATATAGCTCTATAGATCCAGTTGCTCCATTTCTATGTTTATCAATTTTTATATGAGCAACGCCAGGTTTTAAGCTGTTTTCATTATAGGCGTCCTCTCTATAAATAAACATCACTACATCGGCATCCTGTTCAATGGCGCCGGAATCCCTTAAATCAGAGAGTTTTGGTATTTGGGGAATTCTTTGTTCAACGGCTCGCGATAATTGAGAAAGAACAAGAACGGGTACATTTAGTTCTTTTGCTAAAATTTTTAAATCTCTTGAATTTTCTGTCACCTGTTGAACGGGAGAAGCAAACCTATTCATTGGTTGCATCAATTGTAAATAATCAATAATCAGCAAGTCCAGACCTTTGGTAACCTGCAACCTTCTCGCCATAGCCCTCATTTGCAATATATTAACAGAACCTGCATCATCAATATAAATTGGCGCTTCGGATAAGGTTCCTATGGCATGCTGAACCCTAGAAAAATCGTCTTCCTTTAACTGGCCTGTTCTTAAATTCCAAGAATCGATATTGCCGGCTGCGGAAATTAATCTGTCTGCCAGCTGGTCTTTTCCCATTTCTAAGCTGAAAATCCCCACCGATTTATTTTCGCGGACCGCAATATTCCTAGCTATATCTAATGCCAAAGAAGTTTTTCCCATACCTGGTCTTGACGCTAAAATTATTAGGTCTGACCTTTGAAGTCCGGAAAGCTTATTGTCTAAATCTTTAAAACCGGTTGCTAATCCTCTAAGGGATCCGTGATGTTTAGAAAGGTTATCTAAGCGCTCAAACGTTTCTGGCAATATATCTTTTATAGGAACGAATGATTGGGTTAAAGATCTCTGTCCAATATTAAAAACTGTTTTTTCGGCCTTATCCAACAAAACATCGGGTTCTTCTGTTTCATCGAAAGCCGAAAGACCAATTTCGTGCGAAGCTGAAATTAAATCTCTCAAAATTTTCTTCTGGCGCACTATTTTAGCGTAGTTCAGAACATGGGTAGCGGTGGGAACAGAATTTATAATAGAAGTTAGATAAGTTAGACCTCCTGCTTGTTCAAGTTTCTGCTTTTCCTTCAATCTGGCCGAGACAGAAAGAATATCAATCGGTTCTGACCTTGAGTAAAGCTCGGCCATTGCCTGATAAATTTCTTGGTGAATGTTTTTGTAAAAATCTTCTGCTTTTATAGAATCAACTACTTTCAAGATAGCGTCTTTATCCAACATCAAACAGCCCAGCAAACTCTGCTCTGCCTCTACATTCTGCGGAGGAAGTTTTTCCGGTAGTTCGTTTTCATTAACCATATAGTCCTGTATACCAAAAAGCATAAATTAGGGCAAGTTATAAGGACTGTTGACAGATTCTTATGGTTTGGTTTAATTATATTAGTGGTTCAGTTTTGTTCCTTAACATAAAGGAAGGTGCGTTTTATGGACATGTTAGACAATATCGATTCAGATACTGTCGTGAAAGCAGAGGGCCATTATGGAGTTTTGGATTACAAGGGATTTCATCCGTCGCCTGAACCAACTTTCAGGGAGGAAATAGAACGTAATCCCGAAACTGCATTAAGCAACCGGTTGGCCCGCGCCAAAAAACTTTACAACAAAGGACGTGTAGAAGAAGCAAACAAACTCATGGAAGAAGTCCATGAAATAAAAAGAATTGCTAGATGCAGGGCAAGGCATTAGTCCTAAAGACGACCAAGCAAAGAGCCCAAGGTTTTTTTACCCTGGGCTATTTTTTTTAACAATCTTTCCTTCTTTTGAATCTTGCACCAAATAACCCCTGTTTTCAATCTCTTTACGAATTTCGTCGGCCTTTTGCCATTTTTTTTCTTTACGATATTTCTCCCTATGTCTTATGAGTTTTTTAATATCGCTTGGCAGCCGCGGCTCTTTGATTCTTGTGAAATCGATTATTTCAAAAATTTGATTGATTTCTTCAAAAAACCTTAAAATTTTTGAGGCCTCTGTTTTAGAAACTTCGTTTTTAGTTAAAGAGGGATTCACCCTCTTAATAAAATCAAACATTTTAGCAAAAGCCTTCGGAGTGTTAAAATCATCATCAAGCGCTTTATAAAAATTATCTTTAAATTTTTCTGTGTTAATTTTTGATTTTTGATTTGTATTTTTAATTTTTAATTTTTGTTTTTCTATTTTTTTAAGAAATTCTTCAATTTTCTCTAAGGCCGATTTTACTTCTATCATTGCTGAACTTGAATAATCAAAGGGTGACCTCCATAGATTTTTCAAAATTAAAAACCTTAGTTGTTGGCAGGTATACTGCTTTAAAAAATCATTGATGGTTATGAAATTTTTTAGAGATTTGGCCATCTTTTGCCCAGAAATTGTTAGAAATCCAGTGTGCATCCAATACTTCACAAAGGGTTTTTTACCGGAAATCGCTTCCATTTGCGCAATTTCTGCTTCATGGTGTGGAAATATGAGGTCTCTGCCTCCTCCGTGGATGTCATATTGATCTCCGAAAAACTTTTCTACAATCGCAGTATCTTCAATGTGCCAACCAGGTCTGCCTTTACCAAAGGGACTGGGCCAGCTAGGTTCTTTTGCTTCTTGCCTGAATTTCCACAAACAAAAGTCCCCCCTGTTTTTTTTATATCTGCTGTAATCAGTCCTAGAAATCGCATCTTCAGCCCCCAACACTGTTCTACTAGATAACTTACCGTAATCTTTGAATTTTTTTATATCATAGTAAATTCCATCTTCTGTCTTATAGGCGTAGTTTTTTTTCAAGAGTTTTTCTATTTGGCTGATTATTTCTTTAATGTAGTTTGTCGCCTTAGCGTATTTTGTAACGCTGTTTATGCCCAAGTCTTTAACTGACTTTAAGTACTCTCTTTCAAAAACCGAAGCTAAATTTTTGGGTGAAACTCCTTTTTCACGAGCCCTGGCAATGATTTTATCATCCAGATCGGTAATGTTTTGCAGGTAAAACACCTTAAAACCTATTTTCTTTAAATACTTGGCGAAAGAGTCAAAAACAATATAAGTTCTAGCGTGGCCCAAATGGGCAAAGTCATAAACGGTGGGACCACAGACAAAAAGGTTAACCCTCTTTTTCTTTGAGGGTAGAAACTTTTCTTTTTTGCCAGAAAGAGAATTGTAAATTTTTAAGTTTTGAGTAATCATATTTTCACCGTTTTAGTTTGACGAATTTCCAGTATTTTATAAACAATGCTTAAAACAGCAAAAGCGGCCGAAATCCACAAAAGAAAAATAAAAAACTGGTGCGGGGGATTGGGCCAAACAAATAAAATGGCAATAAAGACTAAAGATTGCATAACCATTTTCGTTTTGCCAAAGATATTTGACTCAAGATAAACTTTTTTAGTTTTGTAGTTAATGGAAACAAAGGTATTAAAAACCTCTATTAAAAGTAAAATTAAAAGCAGCCATTTATGATTTTCAAATAAACTGTAAACAGCGATAGTTATAATTATGATTCTGTCGGCTGCTGGATCTAACATTGCTCCTAATTCGGTAACCATATTTTTAGCTCTAGCCACCGAACCGTCTAAGAGGTCTGTTAACACGCCCAGAAAAAATAGCGAAATAATTAAAGTTTTATTTTCTATCCTTAAAAAAAATAACAGAATAAACAATAAAACTCCGATAATAATTCTCACCGTTGTTATTTTATTCGGCGTGATTTTATTGGACCAATACGGCTTGATAAAAACAAAAAGGACTTCGTCTCTGAGACGGTCAAGCTTCTCTAAAAAAAGTTTCAGACGCTCTATAAATCTTTGCATTATTAGTTATTAAGCATATGCTATCAAAAATTATTTGATTTGTTAAGCTTTTATGATAATCTGGAGTAATTATTTATGAAAGTAGTAGATATAATCTTTGCTCTTGTGTGCGGCAGGATAGTCGCCCAAATAGCTCACGATTTTTTGAAGGGCTATGGCCTTGAAATAGGTTATTTAAAATGGTTTTTGTATTTCACGCTACCGATTTTTTCTTTATTTTTTTTGTGGTTGGCTTATTTAATTGGTAAAAAATTATTGTTCGTTTTCCAAGCGGCAAAATATATTCTTGTTGGCTTGTTTGTAACTATAGTCGATTTAAAATTATTTGAACTGCTGGTGTGGGCTTTAAGCCCGGTGATGTCTAAAGGATTGTCCTTTTTAACTTCGGTAATCATTAAATATTGGGGCAATAAGCTCTGGACTTTTGAGAAACCAGAAAAAGAAAATATTGCTCAAGAAATTCTCCAGTTTATTATAGTTACTATAGTGGGATTAGGAATAGATATTGGCTCTTTTTTCTATTTTACAAAAATTATGAGTCCGCAATTTGGAGCGCCAGAAGATATATGGATAAAGTTAAGTGTGATTTTCGCTGCCCTTGCCGCCGCCGCCTGGAACTTTCTGGGATACAAATTTTTAGTATTCAAAAAATGAACAATTTAGTTTTATATCGCAAATACAGACCGCAAAGCTTTTCTGAAATAATAGGGCAGGGGCATATTGTCCAAACTTTGACCAACTCCATTTCTGTCAAATCTATTTCCCATGCCTACTTATTTACGGGGCCGCGGGGCAGCGGTAAAACCACCATAGCCCGCTTATTCGCAAAGGCCATTAATTGTTTGGACCCGATCTCCTTTGAACCCTGTAACAAATGTTCTTCCTGCCTGGAAATTATGCAGTCCCAATCAATGGATTTAATAGAAGTTGATGCGGCCTCTCACACCGGTGTTGATAATATCAGGGAGCTGATAGAAGGAATTAGGTTTTCTCCGGTAAAATCAAAATACAAAGTTTTCATTATTGACGAATGCCATCAGTTAAGCAAGCCGGCCTCTAACGCCCTTTTAAAAACTTTAGAAGAGCCTCCCAGCCACGCCATTTTCATATTAGCCACTACCGAAGTCCATAAAATGATACCTACCATAATTTCCCGCTGCCAAAGGTTTGATTTCAGAAAGTTGCAAATTCCAGAAATCATTAAAAAACTAGAGTTAGTTGCTAAAAAAGAAAATGTAAAGTTTGACGACTCCGCTTTACCCCTGATTGCTTTTAATTCCCGCGGCTCATTGCGTGACGCCGAATCACTTTTAGACCAGTGCATCAGTTTTGCCGGCAAAACCGGTTTAATAAAAACTAGCGACATCAAAGAGCTTTTGGGCATAGTTGAGGTTGAGCAAATTTCCAAATTTGTTGACTGCCTTTTGCAGAAAAACGCCAAAGAGGCAATTTTATATTTAAACTCGCTGGCCGACAACGGCGTTGACCTGCAAGAATTCACTAAAACCTTGATTTTTTACTTAAGGCAGTCGCTGCTTTTTAAAATAGACCCTAATTTTTTAAACCTGCAAAACTCCGGCCTTTCTGAAAAAGAAATAGAAAAAATAAAATCACAAACAGCTAATTTGAACCAAAAAGATATCCAAAATATGTTAGAGCTCTTTATTGAAGCAGAGAACAAAATCAAATATAACCCCATAATCCAACTTCCCTTAGAACTAGCGATAGTCGACATAACAGTGGTTGATAAAAGCGGCAAAATTTGATATTAT
>CAZBAA010000013.1:7180-13552 GCA_964490095.1 uncultured Candidatus Saccharibacteria bacterium | reverse complement strand
TATTTTATAGGAAATCGTTTTTTTGAATCTAGAAAAAGAGGTAAAAAAATATTGTTCCAAAATTCTAGATACAAGAATATCATTCTAGAAGTTAAGGAAAAATATCATATTGGGATTATTGAGCAAAGTAGGAAAGAAAGAATATTTCTTAGAAAGGATTTTTCAGGGCATATGGATGTAGGATATTTCAACCACCTTACATCTTGTTACCTAAAAGAGCGAAACAAAAAGTATCTTTACGAACTTTTTAGAAAAGTTGAAAAAAGACTTAAAATAATATATCCTGATTATAACGTTCTGGGGAACGATGTATTTCCGGTGGAAAGGGCGATTGTGCTGGCAAGTAAAAAATTAGGCATTAAAACCATAGTGATTCAATCGGGTTTATACGATTCAGCCACTGACTTCATAGATTGTAGGGTGGCTGATTATGTTTTAATGTGGGGAGATCATTTTAAAGAACTTTATGTTGAAAATAATATAAGGAATAAGAAAGATATATATATTTTAGGTTATCCTTACGAAAAAAAAGCGAAAAGTGCCGAAATCGATAAAAACAATCTTACTGTCTGTTATTTAGGGCAAGATTATGAAAGATATGTTAAAGAGTTTCTGGCCTTTAAAATAGATTCTATAAATCGTCTTTCAAAAATCTGCAAAAATTTGAATATGAGTTTTATTTACAGGCCTCATCCTAACGACGATAGAGAGTTGTTGTCAAAAAAACTTTCTGGCATACCTTTTACCGGTAAAAAAGAATCCCTGCTTGAAACTTTCGAAAAAACAAACATTTTTGTGGGTGTTTCTTCAACTGCTTTGGTTCAATCGGCCATTTATTCTAAAATTGCTCTTCAGATTATACATCCCTCCGTTAGTGTTAATAACTTTGAAAGTTTAGGGATTGTCAGTAAATCTTTCAAAAACATGTTGCAATTTAAAAGTTATCTAGAAAAAATTGCAAAACACAAAGATTTGAGTAAATTTAAAAGTAAATTTAATAATAATTATATAGAAACAAGATACGATCCTGTGCAAAAATTCTTGGAAATAATTGGAAAGATACAATGAAAAAGGCAAAAATAGCGGTTGTCCATCCTAAAATAGGCCTAGGAGGATCGGAAGCCACAATTCTTTATATGATAGAGGCTCTAAAAAATAATCATCAAGTTTCTTTTGTGACTTCTTGTGATATAGATCTTCACTGTTTGAATAATTATTACGGGACAAATTTAAATAACAAAGATTTTCAGTTTATTAAATCTCCCATGTTTAACTGGCTAGCAAAAACCAGTAAATTTTCGGCTTTAAGAGGGCGTTTTATCCAGCGTTATTGCCAAAAAATATCTTCTAATTTTGATTTGATGATTAGCGCTTATAATCCATTGGATTTTAAAAAGAAAGGAGTTCAATTTGCTACAGATATTGCCGAATTACCTGAAATTATTCCATTGGGCGGCTGGAAAAAATGGTTTTATAAAAGAACCTTATTACGAAAAATATACTTGAAAATATGTGATCTTGTTTCAAAAGATAATATTGATAGTTGGAAAAATAATGTTACTTTTTCGAATTCTTATTGGACCGCAAACCTGTTAAAAAAAAGATATGACATTGATTCAAAAGTGATTTATCCTCCGGTTCAGTTAGACTTTTTGAGTAATTTAAATCAAAAAAGAGAAAATGGATTTTTAATTATCGGCCGGATCGTACCTGACAAACAATTTGAAGATGCTGTTAAAATTTTAAAAAAAGTTAGAGAAAAAGGTAATAATGTTCACCTACATATTATTGGAAGCGTGGGAGATAAAAGATATTATAATTATAAATAGAAAAATTTTATTTCAGATAACAACGGGTGGGTTTTTTTTGAAGGAGCAATAAGCAGAGAAGAGGAAAAAAAGCTTTTAGCCACTCATATTTTTGGCATAAGTTGCAGACCAAACGAGCCCTTTGGCATTGCCGTGGCTGAAATGGCAAGAGCTGGATGTATTGTTTTTATCCCTAATGGAGGGGGCCAAAAAGAAATAGTGTCAGAATCCAGTTTAGTTTACAATAATATCGATGATGCTGTTGAAAAAATAGATGCTATGATAAAAAACAAAAAACTACAAGATACGGTTAGAAAAATATTACTAGAAAACTCCCGTAAATTCTCAGTTGAAAGATTTAAGAAAGAAATTATAAAAATGGTTGAAAGCTGCCTATGAATTATTGTTTTAAGAAGATAATTAATTATTTGTGGCGGTTGAGATACAAAATAGGTTTAGATTTCCCATTACCTTGTTTTTTGTCTTATGGCAGCTTATATTTAGCTTACGGAGATGGAATGGGATTAATGTTTTTTTTCAGGAGGCCTTACGAAGAAAATGAGTGGAGATTCGTCTCTAATTTTTTAAAACCTGGTATGGTTTTTTTTGATATAGGCGCCAATCAAGGATTTTATACTCTTTTAGCGGCAAAAATGGTTGGTCCAAGCGGCAAAGTTTTCTCTTTTGAGCCCGTTCCAAGCCAACTAAAAAAGTTAAAAAGAAACATCAAAATTAACCGTTTTGGCAATATTATAACGGAGCAATCAGCAGTTAGTTATGAAAGTGGATTTTCGAACATTAATATTTGTTTAAATGGGGACGAAGCGATGAGCAGTTTAAGAGAACCCTATAAAGACGCAAGCTTGAAAAGAAAAGTTATTCAAGTGCCTCTTTACTCTATTGATGATTATGTTCGAAAATTTAACATTAAATCAATTGATTTTATCAAAATCGACGTTGAGGGAGGGGAGCTGGATGTGTTAAAAGGCGCTATTAATATAATAAAGAATATCCGCCCCGTTTTTATGTGCGAAGTTCAAGATATAAGAACTAATCAATGGGGATATCGAGCTTCTAAAATTTACGAGTTTTTAGAAGGATATGGTTATTCGTGGTTTAGTCCCAACCAAAACGGATTTATTGAGCCTGTAAGGTCAAAAGAAGAATATGAGGTAAAAAAGGCAGGTCTTGTTGCTATTCCCATAGAGAAAATTGATCATGTTTTTAAAAAGTAATTATGAATTCAACAAACAACAGGAAATACAATATTGCTATTATTTCTCCGGCTCCTTTTTATTATCATGTACCTTTATATAGAGAGCTTGCCAAATCTTCAGAAATTAATTTGATGGTATATTACTGTTCGGACGAAACAATAAAAGGAAGCGATGTGGAGAAAACCTACTTAACGAAAGGGCGTTTTTTAGAAGATGATTTATTAAGCAATTATCAACATAAATTTTTAAAAAATTATTCTCCGGTTCCTTCTTACCTCCGTTGGCCGTTTGGTTTGGTGAATTTTAGTATTTTTGGAGAAATAAAGCGCGGTGGCTATGATGTAGTAATTTTGCAAGCTTGGACCAATATAACCTGGTGGATAGCTTTTTTTGCCTGCCTTAAATTTAAAGTGCCAGTTTTTTTTATGACCGATGCCAACATAATGCCGGAACATTACAGATCAGGAAAGAAAAAATTTATAAAGAAGAAACTCCTCAATTTTTTGTTTAAAAGAACCCGCGGATTTTTATCTTCGGGCAAAGCAAACAAAGATTTTTATGAATATTATGGAGCAGATCCAAATAAAATTTATGATTTTTGCTTTTCTTGGGGTTACGAAAAGATTTTAGGAGAATATGAAAAAATAATTATACAAAGAGACTTCATCAGGCAATCATTTGGTCTGAAAGAAGAAGATTTCGTAATATTATATACAGGGCGCTTTTCCGATGAAAAAAATCCGCAGTTATTATTAGAAGCTTTTAATAAGATTCCCCATAAAAATAAAAAATTATTTTTTGTTGGTGACGGTCCACTTAGAAGAAAAGTTGAAGCAGAGGCCCAAAAAATAGGTTTAAATGGAATTTACTTTATAGGATTTCAGCCGAGAGAATCAGTTTTTAATTTTTATGCCATGGCAGATGTGTTTGTTTTACCCTCAAAGAGGGAAACTTGGGGAATTGTTGTTAATGAGGCGATGTGTTTTGGATTGCCAGTAATAACTTCCGACCAAGTAGGCGCTTCGCCCGATTTAATTCAAGAAGGTGTTAATGGATTTATTTTTCCTTCGGGTAATTCTGACAAACTTGCGAATTCCATTGAAAAAATCATGAATATGCCAAAGGAAGAGAGATTATTATTCAGGCAGAGATCAAAAGAGATTATAGCAGATTGGGTTTCTAGAATGAATCCTGTTTATCAGATTATAAGGTCATTATCGCCAAGAAAACAGGTAGAAAAAATAAAGAATATTTTAATGGTTTCTCCTTATATCCCCTGGCCGTTAACGGCTGGCGGTTCGGTAAGAATCTTTCATTTAATGAAAGAGCTATCTTCGAGGGGATACAATATTACTTTATTGGCCGGGGGTCATGAAGATTATTTACCAAAAGACCATATTCTTCATAAAATATGCAAAAAAATTTATTTGTACAAGCTTCCTAAGGCGAACAATTTAACTTTTTTAGTTAAATCTTTTTTTTCTTTTTTCCCTTATCCCACTTTAAAGTTTTCTAACCTTGAATTGAAGAAAAAGTTTTGCGATTTAATAGAAGACAATCATTTTGATTTAGTTTGGATAAACTATTCAATGTTGATTAGTATCTTGCCTCGCAATATAAAAGAAAGAACTCCGGTAGTTTTAGATCAGCATGAATCAGAAGAATTAGTTTACATAGATTATGTTGAAAATGGAAATATATTAGAAAAGATTTTCTCCTGGGTTAATTTGATTAAATTTGGAGAATTCCATAAAAAAAATTTCACGAGAATTAATGGTATTTTGTGTGTTTCCAAAGAAGAATATGATTTTACAAAAAAACAAACTCAAAATTCTCTAAAGGCCTGGGTGGTTCCCAATGGCATTGACGAAAGTTTTTTCACTCCGGGTGAATTTTCAAACAAAAAACCTAATTGTATAGTGCTTTGCAGCAATATGGGTATAAGGAGAAATGTCGACGCGGCCGTTTGGTTTACAAATAGTATTTTTCTTAATGTTAAAAAACAAATTCCTGATGCTGAATTTTGGATTGTAGGAGCTAATCCTACAAAACAGATAATGTCCTTAAAAAATATTGACGGGATTCATGTGACGGGAAAAGTAGAAGACATAAGACAATACTATAAGATGGGGCGAGTATTCGTGGCTCCTTATAGATTTGGAGCTGGCACAAAAATTAAGATTCTAGAAGCCATGGCTATGAAAGTGCCTATTGTTTCTACAAGCATAGGATGTCGGGGAATCGGAGTCATCAACGAGGAGCATCTTTTAGTTGCTGATACCGAAGAGGAGTTTAGTCAAAGAGTGGTTGAGTTGCTCAAAAACGAAAAAAAATCCAAAATAATTTCTGAAAACTCAGCTGATTTAATCAGAGAAAAATTTAGATGGAAAAAAATTGTTGATGATTTAGAAAAGAAATTAAGTGAAATTTATTGATTTTTTGATAAGATGTTTTCCAGTAATTTTAAAACTTTAGTTTGCGCGTTTGCATGTGTGAAAGATCCCGATAGGCGATTTGGTTTCGGAGAGGGCGGAGAGGCTGTTTTAGGATGGAACATTGTACTTCAAATAGCGAGGTTTAGTGATACATATGTTCTTACTGATATCAGTAATAAAGATAATGTGGAGAAAGAATTAAAAAAAGAAAAAATATCAAACATGCATTTTTTTTACATTGGTTTGCCTACTTGGCTGCAATGGATTAAAAAATTGCCGGGTGGAATACAAGTGTATTCTTACCTATGGCAAGCAAGAGCTTATTTTTTTGCGAAGAAATTGCATCCAAAAATACATTTTAATGTTTTTCACCATGTAACTTATGCTAACGACTGGATGGCAAGTTTTATCGGAGCTTTATTGCCTATTACCTATATAAGAGGTCCCGGGGGCGGGGCGCATCGTGTGCCCAAAAGTTTTTTGAAAGAATATTCCTTCGGCGAGTTTTTAAATCAAAAAATCAGAAGCGCAGGTCAATTTTTTTTCAGGCATGACCCGTTTTTTATTATAAGTCAGAAAAAAGCAAAAGCTATTTTGGTATGTGGTCAGGAGGCCTTTAACGCAGTTTCAAAAACCGCGCAAAGCAGGGTTTATTTTTTCCCCGTTAATGGAATTTCTGAAAAAGATTTAGATTTATGTGCGAGAAGTAAATATAGTCCAACGGATTCATTTTGTATAATTACTGCCGGTAAAATGCTCAAAATAAAAAGCTTCGACTTGGCGATAAAAGCATTTAAAATTTTTTCAGGCAAGGTTTCAAATTCACAGTTAATAATTGTGGGGGATGGGCCAGAATTGGAAAATTTGAAAAAATTAGCCGACCTGCTGAAAATTCAAGATAAAGTCATTTTT
>CAZBAA010000013.1:0-7170 GCA_964490095.1 uncultured Candidatus Saccharibacteria bacterium | reverse complement strand
AGGGAAGAAATACTTGAACATATTGCGAATGCAGATATTTTTTTATTTCCTAGCGTACGGGATGGCGGTGGTCAAGTAGTGGTGGAAGCAATGGCTTGTTCAAAACCAGTAGTTTGCTTTGACATTGCTGGCCCCGGCTTTCATATTAATGAGAAGTGGGGTATAAAAATAAAGCCGGTTTCGCCAGAGCAATCTGTGAAAGATATGTCTGAAGCCATGGAGCTTTTATATTATAATAAAGAATTAAGAGTTAAAATGGCAGAAAAGGCCCGAAAAAGAGCAGAAGAATTTTACAGCTGGGATGCTTTAGGCAATCGTTTGCAAAAAATATACGCTGCCATTATTACTAATTATGAAAAATGATACTTTGTATTTAAAAAATTGGCGATGGGGAACGGCGGCAATTGTAGTTCTTTGGCTTATGGCATGGGGTGGGTATAATGCTAATTTTTGGCGTCTTGGCGCGCTGGATTTTCCAAGCGGGGTGCAGGATGCATTTCAAGCCACGAGAACATTTTTACCTTTGTTGGCTGGTCTTTTGGCGACAGTTTTTTTATTCGTTAGAAGGAAATCATTACCTGAAGGATTTTTGTTTACTCCGCTCGGGTTGTTTTCTTTATACGCTCTTTCTGGAATTGCGGCTTCCGTATTATCATTGGAGCCCGGATGGGCATTATACTGGGCTCTTATGTACGGATCGATTGTGGTAATATTATGGTCATTTTTAGCTGTTAAAGATCCACTGAAAAATATATCCTTCATTATAAGAACAAATTGGGTCATTGCGGCTTTTTTGTCTATTTTTTTACTTGGTTATTTTTTAATTCAACCGGGAGTAACTAGTTCGCTGACGTATAATTTTTTGATCTGTTCAAAAAGAATATACGAAGGGTTTGCAGGCATAGAAGCTGAGTTTAACTTGTTTGGGATGGTTGGAACCCGTCCGACAGGATTGGGCCGCTATGCAGGTATTGCGGCAGTAATGTTTTTTGTTGCATGGTTGTACTATAAAGGGGGAATAGTTAAAAAATGGGCTTGGTTTTTTTGTTTTTTACCATTCTTTATTATATTATTTTTTGCTAAAGGAAAAACAGAAATAGTGGCGTTTATTGTTTCGCTGGCGTTCATCCTTTTTATTTATAAAAAATTAAAAACTTATCACGTTAGTTGGATTTTACTTTCCATATTATTGAGTTTTCTCGTTATTTTTTATAACATTCCCTGTAAAAATCCCAATTTTTTTAATTACCGTGAAAGTGAAAAAATTCCAATTGTGGTAACTTCCCCCTTACCATCTAACGATAAAATTGTTGATCGGGTTACCATTGAGCCAACAATAATACCTGCCTTACTTCCTATCCCATTGTCTACAGACCCGGAGTTATCTGAATTAAAGCCAAAGAGCCAAGAGAATGTTACAAAACGGAAAATTACAACTGTAGCAAATTTGTCTGGTAGGATCAATGGAGTTTGGCGGGACTCATGGCATCTTTTTCTTCGTTCACCAGTATTTGGATTTGGCTTTCAGGCAGATAGGTTCTTCTTGGAAGGTCAACATGCCCATAACACTATTATTCATGCTTTGGTGCAGGCGGGAATATTGGGGACAGCTGCTCTAACAGCGGCGCTTGTTTGGGTAGTTATTATGATATATAATCTTTTTCGTTACGTTTCTCTTGTAAAGCGAGAAAAAATATTTTTAATTCAAATAACGGCTGTTTTAATTTTTATATTAATTAGAGGTACTACCGAGTCTTTCGCTTTTTATGGCGCAGATTGGTTGTTTTTAGCGCCGATTATTGTCTATATCCAGACCTTGTATTTTAATAAAAAAAGCGAATTAAGAATATGAATAAAATTATAATCACTTCTGGCTATTTCAATCCGGTGCATTCAGGCCATCTTAATTTATTAAGAGAAGCCAAAAAGTTAGGCGATTTTTTAGTAGTTATCGTTAATAATGATGAGCAAACCAAGGTTAAGGGGTCGATTGATTTTTTGCCAGAAAATGAACGTCTTGAGATTATAAAATCAATCAAGTATGTGGATGATGCAATTCTTTCTGTTGACCGTGACAGAACGGTTGCCAAGAGCATACGGTTGATAGCGGAAAAATTCCCGAACAAACAGTTATTCTTTGCTAAAGGAGGAGATAGAAATACGGATAATATCCCAGAAGATGAAAAAAGAGTGTGCGAAGAATTTAGTATTAAAATTATAAACAATATCGGCGGGGGTAAAGTTCAAAGTTCTTCGTGGCTCATCCAAAACACGATAAATAAATTTTTTGCAATTAAGGTTGTTGAAAAGCTCAAGGGCATAAAATCCATAAAAGTTTTGGGAAATAAAATTGACATAGCGCAGATTCCAGATGTTATTGAAGCGATGGATTATTGGATTAAAAGCGAAAGAGAAAAATGTCATTGGATTGTGGTAACGGGGATGCATGGGGTTATGGAAAGTCAAAAAAATAAGGAATTTCAAAAAATGCTTGAATCAGCTGATATGTGGGTGCCTGATGGCATATCATTAGTGTGGCTTGCTAAACTCAACGGATTTCACCTGAGAGAACGAGTGGCCGGGCCAGATTTGTTTCATGAATTTTTAAAATTTTCTGTCTTAAAAGGGTATAAAAACTATTTTTACGGCGATACGCAAGAAACTCTTGATAAACTCAGCGAAAAATTAAATAGAGAAACGCCGGGCATTAAAATAGAATCTTTTTCGTCTCCTTTCAGAAAGTTGACTATAAAGGAAGATGAAGAAATCATAAAAAAAATAAATGATGCTAAACCCGATGTTTTGTGGGTATGTCTTGGTTTGCCAAAGCAAGAGATTTGGATTTTTAAACATAGGGAAAAATTAAATGTTCCTGTTGTTGTGGGAGTCGGAGCGGCGTTTAAGTTTGAAGCGGGAATGATAAAAAGAGCGCCTACTTGGCTTGGTCGCGCTGGTTTTGAGTGGCTTTGGCGCTTGTTTTTAGAACCAAAAACAACATGGAGAAGGGTTTTCATTGATGCTCCGCAGTTCATATGGTTAGTATTTTTGGACTTTTTTAATAAAAAGAAATAAGATATTGGTATGTTGAAAAAATCTTAATATGATTATTCTTACACATCATGAAAAATGAAAAAAGAGTTTTAGTTACCGGAGCCGGCGGATTCATCGGGCACCATTTGGTGAAATATCTTAAGAAACAAGGGTTTTGGGTGAGAGCAGTTGATATAAAATATCCGGAGTATTCAAAAAAAGATGAAGCCGATGAATTCTTGATTTTGGATTTGAGATACCAGGACAATTGTTTGAAAGCCACTGAGGGCATTGGCGAAGTTTACACTTTGGCGGCCAATATGGGGGGTATTGGGTTTATCACCTTTCATACTTCCGATGTTTTGTATGACAATGTTTCTATAAACGCCAATATGGCGGAAGCTGCCAAAAAAAATAAAGTAAAAAGATTATTTTTTTCATCATCGGCTTGCATTTACCCAACTTACAAACAAGAGAAAGCGGATTTGGTTGCTTTGAAAGAAACAGATGCCTACCCGGCCGACCCAGATAACGAGTACGGCTGGGAAAAGTTATTTTCCGAAAGGTTGTATAAAAGCTACTCGGATTTTTTTGAAGTTAGAATTGGAAGGTACCACAATATTTACGGTCCCGAAGGCACTTTTGACGGCGGCAGGGAAAAAGCGCCGGCCGCTCTTTGCCGAAAAGTAGCCCTGGCAAAAAACGGGGAGTCAGTAGAAATTTGGGGTGATGGTGAACAAACTAGGTCTTTTTGCTTTATTGATGATTGTATTGAAGGCACTTATAATTTAATGCAGTCGGATTTTAAAGAACCTTTAAATATTGGTTCGGATAAGCGGGCTACGATTAATAATATGATAGCTATCATTGCAAAAATTGCCGGCAAAAATTTACAGAAAAAATATTTGCTAGATAAACCCCAAGGGGTTAGGGGCAGGAATTCCGACAATACTTTATTAAAGCAGGTTTTAAATTGGGAACCCAAAATTCCTCTCCAAGAAGGGTTAAAAATGACTTACAGGTGGGTTTTATCTCAAGTTCAAAATCAACGTGAAGATTGAAAAGAAAATAAGATTACAAAATATCAATAAAGAATGGCTGGCGAATAATCTGGCCGAAAAAGATAATTTTGGATATTTACTTTTTAAAATCCTGACTGATATTTTTTTTGGTTTTTTCGGTTTGGTTTTTTTCATTTTACTGCTGCCTGTTTTAGCTATTTTAATAAAATTTGATTCTCCCGGAGGCGTTATTTTCAAACAAGAAAGAGTTGGCAAAAACGGTAAAAAGTTTTTGTTGTACAAATTTCGGACAATGCACCAAGACGAAAATAAAAACTCTAATTTATGGAGGGAAAAAGACAAACAGAGTATCACCAGAACAGGCAGATTTTTAAGGAGATTGCATTTAGACGAATTGCCTCAGGCCCTAAATTTATTAAAGGGAGAAATCAGTTTTATTGGTCCGAGGGCGGAGTGGTCTAAATTATCTGAAATTTTTGAGGCAAAAATTCCTTTTTACGCTTTCAGATATCTGGTAAGGCCAGGAGTCATTGGCTGGGCGCAAATTAACTTTCCTCCTTCAAGGTCTCTTAAAGAAGCTCAAGAGAAATTTGAATATGACCTTTATTACATTAAAAATCGCTCCTTGTTGCTTGACTTGGAAATTATTTTAAAAGCGGTGAAGCTCTTTTCATGGTAGAATAAAAAATCATGGGACTCCACGTTTATAAAAAAATTATTTTCCTCACCTGTCTTCTTTTTATTTTGCTTTTTGCTGCAAAAGCCAAAGCTGAGGATATTAATAATTCTGTAAGTTTTGTTATAGATCCAAATTTTGATGCTATCGCCAGGTCTCAAGTTCAGGCCTATTTCGTTAAAACGTCTCCCGGGCTTTATTTCTACGTGGAAAAATCTTGGTGGGATAACCAGACCTCTGAAAAGCGAAACGAGATCATGGTTAATTTAAGCAATGTATCCGCTGAGTTTGAAAGTAATATTTATTATAATTTGACCTCTAAATTCGGTTTTGAACCGAGGCCGGGTGTCGATGGAGATAACAGAATCACAGTCTTATTCCACGCGATGAGAGAAGATGTAGGGGGTTATTTTAGGTCAGCTGACGGATATTTTAAAATACAAGTTCCAAGTTCTAATGAAAAAGAAATGATTTATTTACCGGTTGGGCAGATTGGCAGTACAAAATTAAAAACCCTCTTGGCCCATGAATTCATGCATTTGATAACATTCAACCAGAAAGATAAAATTCGTGACGTTCAAGAAGATGTATGGCTAAATGAAGCAAGGGCAGACTACACTTCAACTATTTTAGGGTACGATAATAAATATGATGGCAGCAATCTTCAGAGGAGAGTGAGAGATTTTATAGGACAACCATCTAACTCCCTGACAGAATGGAAGGAAACAAAATATGACTATTCAGTCGTAAATTTGTTTGTTCAGTATTTAGTGGATCATTACGGGGTGGTAATTTTATCAGATTCTTTAAAGTCAAAGTCGGTGGGTATTGTCAGTATAAACGAAGCCCTTAATAAAAATGGCTTTAAAGAAAACTTCTCTCAGATTTTCACCGATTGGACGATTGCCATGGTTGTTAATGACTGCACGCTATCTTTAAAATACTGTTATTTAAGTAATAACCTTAAGAGTTTCAAAATAAATCCTACTATCAATTTTTTGCCTTTGAGTGGAGATAGCTCTTTATCAGTGACCAATTTTACAAAAAATTGGGCGGGCAATTGGCAAAAAATAATTGGAGGCGATGGATATCTCAAGTTGAGTTTTTCTAGTTTAGAGGGGCTCAATTTTCGGGTGCCATATATTATTTTTGACAAAGGTGATGTTAATTCAATAAAGTTTTTGAAATTTGACAGTGAGGGAAAGGGTGAAATTCAAATTGAAGATTTTGGCGTTGAGCACAAATCTTTGATGATATTGCCGTCTTTGCAGTCAAAAGTTTCCGGATTTGAAAGTACAGAGTTTTCTTACCCTTTTACGATTTCAACTTCTATTACAGCAAAAGTGACTTCGGAAGATCAAATTACCATTCAAAAGCTTCTGGCACAGATTGATTACCTAAAAAATGAAATTGCTAAAATATTAGCTAAGAAAAACGGTAGTTTAGTCAGCCAAAATTCAGGCACATGCCAAGAGTTAAGTAATAATCTTTACTTTGGCCTGTTTGGCAGCAGTGAAGTAAGGTGTTTGCAAGAGTTTTTAAAGTTTCAAGGTCAGGATATTTATCCTGAAGGTCTTATTACCGGTAACTTTGGCAGCTTAACTAAGTTAGCTGTAATAAGGTTTCAGGAAAAATACAAAAACGAAATTTTAATTCCAGCAGGGCTATTACAAGGAACAGGTTTTGTAGGTTCTTTGACCCGCGCTAAAATAAACCAGATTTTAAGGAGCGACAGTTAGATGAGAAACGATATTTTTAAGGCGCTAAAAAAAGAGTTTCCTGGTATAAGAAAAAATGTTTTGCTTGCAAATCATACTACTTTTAAAATTGGCGGGCCAGCAGAGTATTTTTTAATAGTGAAATCAAGGGGGGACTTATTAAAAGCGGTAGAACTGGCCAAATTGTTGAAGCTGCCTGTTTTTTTTCTTGGCGGGGGCAGCAATCTTTTAGTTTCAGACGAGGGGATAAAGGGATTAGTTGTAAAGAATCGGGATAAGGGCCTTATAGTTTCAAAGTCAAATAATGTTATTGAAGCTTCTGCTGGAATTATTTTGGAGGAATTAGTTGAATTATCTATTAAAAAATCCTTGAAAGGGCTTGAATGGGCTGGAGGTCTACCGGGTACCTTCGGCGGAGCAATAAGGGGGAATGCCGGGGCATTTGGGGGAGAAATCAAAGATTCAATTTTAGAAGTAAGGGCTTTAGACAACAAATTTAATTTGAGAAAATTATCTAGAAAACAATGCCATTTTTCTTACAGATCGTCTATTTTTAAAGAAAAAAATTGGATTGTTTTGTCAGCCTCTGTAAAATTAAAAAGAGGTAGTAAAAAAGAACTTGAAGATATTTCCCGTTCTCACGTAGATTACCGAAGAGAAAGGCATCCTTTAGAGTATCCGAATGCAGGCAGTATATTTAAGAATGTGGATTTCAAAGAAATCC
>CAZBAA010000012.1:0-13971 GCA_964490095.1 uncultured Candidatus Saccharibacteria bacterium | reverse complement strand
ATAAGCGAAGTTGATGACTGCGACGAGGAAAATGATGAGGATAATTCCTCTGAGTTACCTGTTGTTTGGGGTTGGAATCCGGAATTTGGAGCAACATAGTTTTTAGCTCTACAATTGCTAAAAAGCAATTGTAGGGCTTTTTGTTTATTTTTTGGTATAATAAATAATATAAATAACTAAATAATAATATGACCAAAATTTTAAAAGCTATTGGTAAAATCGCATTTGTAATATTATTGCTTGCTTTTGCGCTGGCTTTTTTTTTGTACAAACAATATTTGATTTCGTTTTTCACGCTTGCTTTAGTTTTGATATTTTCGCGCTGGGACCAGGTTAAAAAAATAATCATCGGCAAAGAAAAGGTTGAAATTCAGATACCAGAAAAAGTAATAGAAAGCCAAGGTCGAGATGATGAAAATAAATAAAATGGCAAATTTTATAATAAAAAAAGACAAAACAAAAGAGCCTTTTAACGCGCAGAAAATAAAAAACGCTGTTATCGCAGCCGCAGGCGATGCTGGCTTTGAGGCCGAAGAGGGGAACAAAATAGCCCAAGAGATTTCAAGCGCAATAGCTGGATCTACTTCCAACTTAAATGAAGTTCTTTCAGTTGAAATAAGAGCTAGAGCCCTTTCCCAGTTAGACGCGATTGCTCCGGCAGTGGCAGAGGCCTGGAGAAAATATGATAAAGAAAATGGTAAAGAATGAAAAAATATATTTCCAAAATTATACAGAAAAGAACAATTAATAGGTTTTGGAGCAATGCTGCAAGGTTGGAGCATATTAACGTAAGAAACAAAAACAAAGGCAAAAAAAGTAAAAAAGGATAGTTCATGGGTGTTAAAAAATTGTTTTTATTTTTTTTAGTTTGTTTGTTTTTGAGTTTTGCTTCGTTTACATCGGCTCATTTACCGAGAATTATTTATAACCAATCGGCCGATGTAAAAGTGAAAGATCCTGTAACTTCCCAGGCGTTTTTTGATGAACTTGGAGGCAACCCCAGAAATTATCTAATCAGTTCTGATAGAAGCTTTAATTTGTATATCAACCTTTTAGTGCCGGCTTATTCAAATCGCAATGGTAACTTTTCGGCTAAAATATTTTTAGTTCAGAGCGAAGACGAGGAAATTGCTTTTATTGACGGCCAGACAAATTTTGCGTGGCAAGAATTTTACGAGCCCTTCGGCCGAGATTATTACTTTCGGGGCCCGGAGTTTGAAAAAGAATTGCCCGCCGGAAATTACAAGGTTTCCGTTTTTAATTACAGCAACAAAGGTAAATACGTTTTAGTTATTGGCAAAGAGGAAAAATTTCCTTTAATAGAGGTCTTAAATATATATTGGATGCTGCCGCTATTAAAAGTGGAGTTTTTCAAGACGTCTGTTTTGGAATTTTTTCTCACGCCTTTTGGCTTAGTCATTGTCGGGCTGTTAGCTTTTTTGTTGCTGATTTTAGCCTGCGGGCTTTTGGTTGGTTTCATTAGTGAAGTTATAAATAAACACAAACCCCAGATGTTGCTTTTGACATCGTCTGGGATGAGGGGAGCTAAAGAAGAAATATTATCAGTTCTCCCTAAGCCCGCCGATAAAATTAGGGTTGCTCATATCATTACGGCTTCAAAAGTTGAAAACGATAAATCTTATGTAGATCAAGATAGGGAATTGATGCAAGAGGCCGGTTTTAATGTTGAGGACATTGATATTGAGGGTAAAAACAAAAAACAGTTAATGAAGCTCTTGAGCGTGGTAGATATTATTTATGTTCAGGGCGGAAATACTTTTTATTTATTAAAACAAATTCGCAAAAGCGGTTTCAATAAAATAATTAAAAAGTTGCTTTCAAAAGGTATTTTATATATAGGAGTTTCAGCGGGCTCTATTGTTGCCGGAAAAACAGTCCAAACAGCCGGCTGGAGAGGGGAGAAGGAAAGATTTGGATTGATAAACTTGAAAGGCCTAAAACTTATTAAATCGGATATATTTTTACATTACAAACCAGAGGATTTAGAAATAATAAAGCAAAAACCTAAAAGGGTTAAAAAACGGCTTCGTGTTTTAACAGACGAACAGGCTTTATTTATTTTTGGCAGAAAAGTTATGTTGGTTGGTGAGGGTGAAGCGATTGTTGTTAAATAGCTTGAAAAAAAATTCTAAGAGGGTAAACTAACTCTAATGAAACCAAAGAAGAAGAAAAGAAAACTTAGAAGGGTAAACAAAAAAGCGGAAGATCTATTTAGAGCTAAAATTAAGGTAATTGGAATTGGCGGCGGCGGCGGGTCAATTGTTTCTGAAATAGGCAGGTCTTTGGGCAAGGCAACTTTTGTTATTGCCGATACAGATATTAGGGCTTTAAAGAAGAGGTCAGGAATCAAGCATTTTTGGTTTGGCAGTGAATTTACTCATGGGTTGGGCACTGGAGTGAATCCGGAAGTGGCTAAAGAAGCGGCTGAAGCAGAAAGAGAAAGAATCAAAGACCTTTTTCAAGACCAAGATATTGTAATTTTCATCGCCTCTTTGGGCGGAGGGCTGGGTTCCGGCGCCACTCAAATTTTTGCTCAAGCCGCAAAATCATTTGGCGCGATTACCCTTGGCATATTTACGCTTCCTTTTAAGTTTGAGGGGAAAAATAAACAGAGAATAGCCCAGAAGGCATTGAAAGGACTAAAAGATTCTTTAAATGTTTCAATAACTATTCCCAATGAGAAAATCTTTAAGATTATTAACAGCGATACCTCTATTACAGAGGCCTTTTCTACCGTTAACAAAAACTTAATAGAATCCTTGGAAAGTTTGATTGATTTAATTTACAACCCCGGTCTTATAAATATTGATTTTGCCGACCTCCGAACAATTTTAAACGGCAGCGTTAATTTCGCTTTTTTAAATACGGTTCAGGCCTCAGGCAAAACTCGGGTTGACCAGACAGTTAAGAAGATTCTTATTAATACCTTGTATCAAAACAATAATTTTACAGCAGAAAATATTCTGTTTAATATTTCTGGGGGGACTAATTTAAATATGTTTGAGGTGGAAAAAATAAGTAGAGCTATTGCCGAGTTAAACCCACGGGCAAAAATAATTTTTGGCATTTCAAAAAATATACAATCAAAAAACAAAATCAAAACAACTATTTTAATAACAGGGCCGGGCAAAAATACAAAGTTAAGGAAAGAAACTCGCCTTACCCAAGTTCGAAAGGTCATTAAAAAAGTAAAAACTAAAATTAAAAAACTACCTGCTAAAATTCCTATTTTAAGCAAAGAAAAAACGGCAGAACCGGTCAATGTTCGAGCTAAAAAAACTATAAGAAGGAATGCCTTAGATATTAAAAAAGCCGAGGCCCTAGAGCAAAACAAGAGGTTCTCGCAAGAAGAAGAATGGGAAGTCCCTGCTTTTTTGAGGAGAGTTAAATCTTAATTATGGAAAAAAAATTAGAAATTAGAAAAGCCGTTATTCCGGTAGCGGGCCTTGGCACAAGATTTTTGCCGCTTTCAAGGGCAGTGTCAAAAGAGTTTTTGCCTTTGGTTGATAAACCAGTTGTTCAGCACATTGTTCAGGAAGTTAAAAAATCGGGCATTAAGGAAATAGTTTTTGTTGTTAATCCAAAAGCAAGAGTAATTTTTGATTACTTCAAAAAAGACCCCAGTTTGGAAAAATTTTTAGTAAAAGCAAAAAAAGAACAACTTTTAAAAGAACTTAAAGATTTTGAAAGTCTTTTTGAAGATATTTCTTTTTCTTTTATCACCCAAAAAAATCAAAGCGGTGACGGCCATGCCATACTACAGGCGGCAAAAAGCGTAGGCAGAGAACCTTTCGCCGTTTCTTTTGGAGATGATATCATTGACGCTCAAGAGCCGGCTTTATTACAATTAATCAACATATATAAAACTTGTGGTTCGCCAGTGATTGCTTTAAAAACCCTGCCGCCAGAAAAAGTTTCTGCCTATGGCGTAGTTTCTGTTGAAAAAATCGCCAACAATCTTTTTAAAATAAAAAGAATAGTAGAAAAACCCCTTGGCCGTAGCCAAACGGGCGAGGCCACTCCACAAAATACACCTTCAAATTTAGTTATTGTGGGTAAATACATTTTAACGCCAGAAGTTTTTGATTATCTTAAAAAAGCCGCCCCTTCTCAAAAGGGCGAAATAATTTTAGCCGAGGTTTTTGATAAAATGCTTTTAGACGGAAAAGTAATTTATGGTTATGAATTAAAAGGCGAGTGGTTAGAGTGCGGCGACAAATTAAAATGGCTTAAATCATTTTTTTATTTATCTTTGAAAGACCCAAGGTATAGGGAAGAACTAAGGCAATATTTAAAAACAATAATGTAGTTGTGTCAGAAACGGGTAAATTTTGCAACGCCCGCCAAACCAACGGCCAGCCCGAATTGAAAAATTTACCCATTTCTGTCATTCAGAGTACAGAATAAATAATATGATTAAAAAAGAAAATACATACGATTTGATTATTATTGGCGCTGGGCCGGCTGGGGTGGCAGCCGGTATTTATGCTGCTAGACAAAAGTTGAGCATATTGATTATTTCAAAAGATATGGGGGGTCAGGTGGCTAAAAAGGCGGTTGATATTGAAAACTACCCCGGTTTTAGTAAAATTTCCGGCCCCGATTTGGTTGATTTATACGGCCAGCAGCTTAAAGCCAATGATCTTGAAATTCAATATGACGAGGTAATCAGTATTGAAAAGAAAGATGGTAAGTTTTTGGTTACTGTAAAATCGGGCAAGGTGTATCAAGCTCTTTCTGTAATTGTGGCCTCTGGCGCGGAATCAAGGAAACTTTCGGTGCCGGGAGAAGAAGAATTTGCCGGAAAAGGGGTCAGTTATTGTTCTTTGTGCGACGGCCCTTTATTTCGCGACAAAATAGTTGCTGTGGTGGGTGGGGGCAATAATGGTTTTGAATCGGCCTTGTTTTTATCAAATTATGTTAAGCAAATTTATATTTTAGAGTATTCTAACCGAATCAAAGCAGATCAGGAAAATCAAGATTTAGTTTCAAAACACAAAAACATTAAAATTATAATTAATGCCAAGGTTTTAAAAATTGAAGGCGACACCTTTGTCAATTCAATTTTTTATGAAGATTTAGCTACGAATAAAGAAAACAACTTAAAGATAGACGGCGTTTTTGTAGAAATTGGATATACTCCTTCAACTTCATTTGTCAAAGATTTAGTTGACTTAGATGAAACAGGGGAGATAATTTTTGATCCCAAAACTCTCAAGACAAAAACAGACGGGATTTTTTCGGCTGGAGATTGTAATGTAAGTAAATATAAACAAATCATAATGGCTTCGGGCGAAGGAGCAAAAGCGGCTTTGTCGGCCTACGAATATATAAAAAAACAACAATAATTCATAATAATCCATCCATTCCCATGCACCCGTGTATGGGAGTAAAAACATGGGGACATTTCATCTAAACAATTTACCGAAGCAAAAGAGGATTCAAATGATAGGGGAATTTTACGACGTAATTGATTCTTTAAAAAACAGAACCGAAGTTCGTTTATTTTTTAAAAGTTTATTAACTGCTGATGAAATCGCAACTTTAATGAGAAGAATTGAGACAGCCGTTCTTTTATCTGCTAATCTAAAATACGAAAAAATAATAGAACTTTTAGGGGTGAGTAATAATAAAATTTCTACCGTCCATAAAAATTTACTACAAGACGATAGCGGCTATAAAATAATTATAAAAAGATTAATTCAGAATAGGAAAGAACGTTTAAAAAGAATTAAAAAAGAAAATAAGAGAAGTTTATCACCATTTGAAACAGTGAAGAAAAAATATCCCGGATATTTCCTTTTGCCAAACCTATTAGATACGGTAATTGAAAAATTAGAAGAAGATGATAAATCTTTGGAAAAGGAAGCGTTGCTTTTTACATCATCATCGACTTTTCAAAGAAAAAAGAAATAACCATTTTTTACTCTCATGCACCCGTGTATGGGAGTGGAAATAATATGCCTAAAATTAAAAGTATAAGAGCTAAAGAAATTAGAGATTCAAGGAATAATCCCACTATTGAAGTTGAATTAGAAACAGAGAAAGAAAGTTTTTTTGCTTCTGTTCCGTCGGGGGCTTCTACCGGTAAAAACGAAGCAGTGGCTTTACCGGCAGAGCAGGCAATTGAAAACGTAAATAAGCTTATTGCTCCAAAATTAAAAGGGAAAAGTCTAATAGAACAAAAAGAAATTGACGATTTTTTAATAAAACTTGATGGCACTGAAAATAAATCAAAGTTAGGAGCCAATGCAATTTTATCAGTTTCAATGGCTGTTTGCCGGGCTGGGGCTGCAGCTCAAAAAGCCGGCTTGTATGAATATATTGCAAGGTTAACTGAAGAGGTCAGACCTCCGCGCGGAGATATAACCTCTATTAAACTTCCCTTGCCCATGTTCAATTTTATAGAGGGTGGAGCCCATACAGTTGACAGAAATCAATTAGATTTTCAAGAATTTATGGTAGTGCCCCAGAAAAAATCTTTTGCTCAAAACATGATGATAAGCAACAAAATATTTTCTAATTTACAAAAGATTATTGAAAAAAATTACGGTAGCGATATCCAAATTGGTGATGAAGGCGGGTTCGCCCCTAAAATATCAAAAACAGAGCAGGCGCTGTTATTGTTAGAAAATGTGATTGGCAAAGAAGATTCAGCCATTGCCATTGACGCAGCCGCTTCGCAGTTTTTAAGAGTCAGCAAGTATATATTAGAAGGAAGCGAAGTTTCAAGAAGAGGCCTTTTGGATTTTTACAAAGATCTAACAAAAAGATTTAATATTATTTCAATTGAAGACCCATTTGCAGAGGAAGATTTCGAAGGATTTAAAGAACTTTTAAATGAATTACCAAATTTAACAATTGTAGGAGACGATTTAACAACAACTAACGTTAAAAAGATAAAAGAAGCTTATAGCAAGAAGGCCTGCAATGGAGTAGTTATAAAACCAAATCAGATTGGTACGGTTTCAGAAGCCATTAAAGCTTCAAATCTAGCAAAATCCTATGGTTGGAGAGTAGTGGTGAGCCACAGGTCCGGGGAAACAATGGACGATTTTATAAGCGATTTTGCAGTTGGGGTCGGAGCTGATTTCATAAAATCTGGCTCTCCCTCCCAGCCCGAAAGAATGGTAAAATACGATAGGTTACTGCAAATTGAAGACGAGCTGCGTAAAAAACATGGCTAAATTAATTTTACTTCGGCATTTTCAGTCACAATGGAATAAAGACAACCGATTTGCTGGCTGGGTTGACAATGCTTTGTCAAGAGAAGGTATTTTACAGGCAAAAGAGGTTGCCGTTAAATTAGCGGCAGCTAAAATTAATGTTGTTTACACATCACTCTTAATTAGAAATCAGCAAACAGTTTTAGAAATTTTTACAGAAGGGTTCGTAAATAAATATCCTCTTTTCATCCATTTAGACAGCGGTAAAATGCAAAAATGGGGTAATTTTACAGACACAAGCCAAAACGATATCTTAGTTTATGTTTCCGAAAGTTTAAACGAAAGGTATTATGGAAAACTGCCAGGATTAAATAAAGAAGAAATAATAAAGCAATATGGTAAAGAAAAAGTTCACTTGTGGAGAAGGGCTTTTAAAGAAGCGCCTCCCAGCGGAGAATCTTTAAAAGATGTTTACAACAGAGTGGTGCCTTTTTACAAAAAATATATTGAGAAGGACTTAAAAAAAGGTAAAAATATTCTGCTTGTAGCTAGCCACAATAGTTTGAGGGCATTAGTAAAGTATATTGAGGGTATATCTGACCAAAATATCGCCAATCTTGAATTGCCCTTTGGGGCTTTGAGAGAGTATGAATTTGACAATGGAAAATATTCTAAATACAATTAACCATTATTATTAAACTTTTAGAAATGAAAAAACTTGTGAAATCTTTTAAAAATTTAGATAAGAATATTTTATTCACCGGTATAGCCGTGGTTTGTATTATTATTGTTGGTGTTTTGATTTTAGCCAATGGAAACCCCGAACAGTTTAAGTTTTTAAGTAAAATAAAAATTCTGGGGGGTATGTCAAAAGAAACCTTGGCCCAAAAGGGAGTTGACTATATTAACAACAACATATTATCTGGCCAAACAGCTACCGTAATCGGCGCTTCAGAAGAAAGCGGTTTGATAAAAATGCGAATTAGCATTGGCGGTAAAGAGTTTGATTCGTACATTAGCAAAGACGGAAAATTGTTGTTTCCCGAAGCCATTAAGTTAGAAGGGGATACGGTAGCTGCCAATACGCCTAACCAACCTTCAAAAGCTGCTAAAGAAAGCATTGTTAAAACAGCTAAGGCGGAGCTTGATGCCTATATTGTCAGCCAGTGCCCCTTTGGTTTGCAAATGCAAAGAGTTCTGGCCGATATTATAGATTCGGCTCCATCTCTAGCGTCCAATATTAAAGTAAGATATATCGGTACTGTTTCTGACGGTAGAATAACTGCTATGCACGGGGATGCGGAAGCGCAAGAAAATTTAAGGCAAATCTGTATTAGAGAAGAACAGGCAAGTAAATATTGGGAATATGTTTCTTGCTATAT
Organism: uncultured Candidatus Saccharibacteria bacterium; assembly: GCA_964490095.1. GTDB lineage: Bacteria > Patescibacteriota > Minisyncoccia > Minisyncoccales > Staskawiczbacteraceae > JACPYG01. Next base: position 5,402 of record CAZBAA010000012.1, on the reverse strand, counting down.
TAAAGCTGGTGATACAGATGGCTGTTTGGCTTCAACCGGCATTGATGGAGTAAAATTAAGTTCTTGCACTTCAGACAAAAACAAGGGCCTGACCTATGCCCAGGAAGATTTTGATTTGAACAATAAATTTGGCGTTAGGGGCTCGCCAACATTGGTTTTGAATGAACAGGTGGTTTCAGAGTTTGATTTTGGAGGCAGAACATCAGAAGCAGTCAAAACTTTAATTTGTTACGGTTCAGAAAAACAAACTCAAGATTGCTCTAAAACTTTAAATACGGCTAGCGCGGCCACCAGTTTTTCTGAGACATATGAAAAATCTGGGCCAGTTAGTTCTGGAAGCACAGGGGCTAATTGCGCGCCAGCATCATAAAAATGATAAAAATATATACAACGCCAACCTGCGTCTATTGTGACACTCTCAAAAAATACCTTAAAGAGCGTGATTTTACTTTTAATGAGGTAGATGTTTCGCAAAATGAGGCAGAGCTTAAAGAAATGGTTAAAATTTCAGGACAGATGGGTGTGCCGGTAATTGATATTGACAGTCAAATTATAGTCGGCTTTGATAAAGTAAAAATAGACAGAATTCTTGGAATAAAAAATTAAAAACTATGATAAAAGTCGCCATCAACGGGTTTGGCAGAATAGGCAGACAGGTGTTTAGAAGAATCGAAGAGAAACATCCCGATTTGAAAGTTGTAGTGATTAATGATTTAACCGATACAAAAACACTGGCTCATTTATTACAGTACGATTCCAATTACGGTATTTATCCTGAAAGTGTTCAAAGCAAGGAAAAGTCAATTATCGTTGGTAAAAAAGAAATAGAGGTTTTAGCAGAAAAAGATCCAGAAAAACTGCCTTGGGGCAAGTTGGCCGTGGATGTTGTTTTAGAATGCACTGGATTTTTTACCGACAAAGAAAGCGCCGGAAAGCACCTGAAAGCCGGCGCCAAAAAAGTTGTGATTTCAGCCCCAGCTAAAGAGCAGGAGGTGCCGGGTTTTGTTTTGGGTGTCAACGAAGAAAAGTACGATTCCAAAACAATGCACGTCTTAGATATGGGCTCTTGCACAACTAATTGTTTGGCTGTAATCTCTAAAGTTCTTCACGACGATTTTAAAATTATCAACGGTTTTATGACCACTATTCACAGCTATACTAACGACCAAAAGATTTTGGATTTACCCCACAAAGATTTAAGAAGAGCCAGGGCAGCGGCTATCAATATTATTCCTACTTCAACCGGGGCAGCCAGAGCTATCGGTAAAATGATTCCAGAAATTGATGGTAAATTAGATGGTATTGCCATGAGGGTGCCGACTCCGGTTGTCTCTGTTTTAGATTTGATTGTTCAAGTTAGCAGAGCTACCAGTAAAGAAGAAGTCAATGATACTTTTAAAAAAGCGGCTAATTCTAAAAAGTTAAAAGGAATTTTGAGAGTAGAAGAAAAGCCCTTAGTTTCCTTAGATTTTAAGGGCGACAGCCACTCGGCCATTGTTGATTTAGAAGAAACAATGGTTAAAGAAAACCTGGTGAAAGTTGTCGGCTGGTACGACAACGAATGGGGTTACGCATGCCGCCTTGCCGAATTTGCAGAATTCGTAGGCAAAAAGTTATAAGAGTAAAACATAGAGGAACTTGTGAAAAGTTCCTCTCTTTTTTTGTTTTTTCAAAAAAGGTATAATGGTTCAATATGAAAAAATTTAAGAATGTTTTGTGGTTTGGTGAATTGGGAATTAAAGATGTTGCTTTAGTCGGCGGGAAAAATGCTTCACTCGGCGAGATGATTAATCATTTGATTCCCAGGGGAATAAGAATTCCCAACGGCTTTGCCACAACTTCCAAGGCTTATTTTAATTTTCTAAATAAAACGGGGTTGAGCTCAGAAATCAGCGCTATTTTAAAGAACGTCAATGTTCACGACATAAAAAGTTTACAAGAGAAAGGAAAAGCTGTCAGGGCGCTTATTTTAAATTCTAAACTGCCAGCAGAGCTTGAAAGAGATATTGCGCTAGCTTACAGAGAATTATCTCAATCTTACGGAATGGAAAATGTTGATGTGGCGGTAAGGTCATCTGCCACTGCCGAAGATTTACCGGGCGCTAGTTTTGCCGGGCAGCAGGAAACGTTTTTGAATATCAGAGGCGAGAACAATGTTCTGGAAGCGGTAAAAAAATGTTTTGCCTCACTTTTTACAGACAGAGCCATTGTTTACAGGCAAGAAATGGGTTTTTCTCATACAAAAGTGGGTTTGTCGGCTGGAATACAAAAAATGGTGAGGTCTGACCTTGGGGCGGCCGGTGTGATGTTTTCTTGCGATACCGAATCTGGATTTGGCGACGTTGTTTTGATTAATGCCAGTTATGGCCTTGGAGAAAATGTAGTTTTAGGTCGAGTTGATCCAGACCAGTATTATGTTTTTGAAACAACCCTTAGAAATGATTTTAAACCCATAATAGAGAAGAAAATCGGGTCAAAATCAATGAAAATGATTTACGACCAATCTGCTGGCAGGCGGACGACTAAGAATATTTCAACTCCTAAAAAAGACAGGGAGAAGTTTGTTTTAAGCGATGAAGAAATTTTGTCTTTGGCTAAGTGGTCAATAATTATAGAAGGCCATTATAGAAAGCCAATGGATGTTGAGTGGGCCAAAGATGGCAATGATGGTAAGTTATACATAGTACAGGCACGGCCCGAAACAGTACAGAGCAAGAAAAATCTTAGCATACTGGAGGATTATGTGTTAGATAAGTCAAAAACCATGAAAGTTTTGGCGACTGGTTTGAGTGTTGGCAGTAAAATTGGGGCAGGTCCTGCCAAGCGCATACTGAATGTGAAGGACATTGAGAAATTTAAAAAAGGAGAGGTTTTGGTAACCACTATGACAGACCCCGATTGGGTGCCGGCAATGAAATTGGCCTCGGCCATTGTTACCGATTCTGGCGGTAGGACAGCTCATGCAGCCATTGTTTCTCGCGAGCTGGGTATTCCTTGCATAGTTGGTTCTCAAAATGCCACCAAGGTTATCAAAACCGGCCAAAATATAACGGTAGATTGTTCAAGCAGCCAAGATGGCAAGATTTACGAAGGAATAATTCCATTTAAAATTAAAAGAACAGATATTTCAAATATCAAAAAGACAAAGACAAAAATAGCAATGAATTTGGGCGACCCAAGCCAAGCTTTTACTCTAAGCTTTATACCAAACGATGGGGTAGGGCTAGCCCGTGAGGAGTTTATTATTACAAATTTTATTAAAATTCACCCTGAAGCCCTAATCAATTACAAAAAGTTGAGCCCGGTTTTAAAAAGTAGAATTGACAAGCTAACGATAGGTTATAAAAACAAAACCCAATTTTATATTGACAAACTGGCAGAAGGCATTGGCAAAATTGGCTCTGCTTTTTATCCAAAGCAGGTGATTGTCAGGTTTTCTGATTTCAAAACAAATGAGTATAGGTCTTTGGTTGGCGGAGAGCTTTACGAACCAAAGGAAGAAAATCCAATGTTGGGCTTTAGGGGGGCTTCAAGATATTACGACCCAAAATTCAAAAAATCTTTTATCTTAGAATTAAAAGCGATTAAAAAAGTGAAAGAGGTCTTTGGCTTGGACAATGTGCAGGTTATGGTGCCTTTTTGCTTAACGGTTGAGGAAGGTAAAAAAGTGTTAAAGATTATGGAAGACAATGGATTAAAAAGGGGCAAAAGTTTAAAAGTTTATGTCATGTGCGAGATTCCTTCTAATGTAATTTTGGCTGAAAAGTTTTTGGAAATTTTTGACGGGTTTTCAATCGGATCTAATGACCTGACTCAATTGGTTTTGGGTTTAGACCGCGATAATTCTGAAATAGCTGATGTAGGCAACGAAAACAACGAGGCTGTAAAAGAATTGATTAAAAAAGTTATAAAAGTTTGCAAGGCAAATAAAAAGTATTCTGGTATTTGCGGTCAGGCGCCTTCTGACTTGCCCAATTTCGCAGAATTTTTAGTGGAGCAGGGCATAGAGTCGATTTCTTTAAATTCGGATTCCGTGATAAAAACAGTTTTATTAGTCGCAAAAAAAGAAAGAAAAATTCATGTTTGACATTATAACTTTTGGTTCAGCCACTAAAGATATAACAATAAAACCAAAAAAACTGACGGTTTTAAAATACGACCCTTCTTCGCTAAAAGCTACGGACGGGCAAAGTAAAGAATTTACCTCCAGCCAAGGCGTCTGTTTTCCTTTAGGCTCTAAAGTTGATATCGAGGATATTAAGTTTAGCAGCGGCGGCGGGGGCACTAACACAGCCGCCACTTTTGCTAAACAGGGTTTTAATGTTGCTTTTTGCGGAACTATTGGCAATGATGCCGCCGGCCTTGAAATTATAGATGAGCTTAAAAAATTAAAAATAGATACAAATTTGGTTTTAAAAACAAATAAGAGGTTAACCAATCATTCCATTGTGATTTTAAACAATGGCCAAGACAGGACAATTTTAACATACAGGGGTGCGGCCGAACTGATGGGCAGAAATGATATTCCTTGGAAAAAACTGAAGACAAGGTGGTTTTATTTGGCGCCCTTGTCAGGTTTATTGTGCGACAACTTTGAGGAAATTGTGGGTTTTGCTTTCAAGGGCAAAATAAAAATCGCAGTTAATCCCAGCATGGCCCAGCTTTCCTTGCCAAGAGAAATTTTAGAAAATATTTTTAAAAAAGTTGATGTTTTGGTTTTAAATCAAGAAGAGGCCTCCTTTTTAACAAAGATTTCTTATGAAAGGGAAGATGAAATTTTCAGAGAAATTGATAAGATTTGCCCGGGTATTGCTGTTATGACAAAAGGGGGCGAGGGGGTGGTGGTTTCTGACGGTAAATATCTTTACAGAGCTAAGCCCTTCCCCGAAAGAAAAATAGTTGATACAACTGGAGCCGGCGATTCTTTTGCCTCGGGATTTATTTCCGGCTTGATTAGGCGCGAGGGCGACATAGAAAAAGCCATCCAGTTGGGTCTTGGCAATTCCACGGCTTGCTTGTCTGAATTTGGCGCCAAAAACGGCTTGCTTAGTAAAAATTCACAATTTAAGAAAGTGAAGGTTAAGAAAGAGATCTGTGACAATAATTTGTGCATAATTAAATGAAATCATTAAAATATTATTTAAATAAGGCTTATAGAGAGCACTGGGCGATGGGGCAGTTTAATTTTTCTGATTTTCACAAAGTAGAAGGCGTTGTGGCGGCGGCTCAAAATTTAAAAGCACCGATTATTTTGGGCACTTCCGAGGGCGAAAGCAAATTTATAGGGTTGAAAGAGGCTGTGGCAATAAGAAATGTGTTAAGGGCAAAAACCGGTCTGCCTATTTTTTTAAATTTAGACCATGGGAAATCGTTTTCCGCCAAGGGCGGATCCGCCTCTGGCG
>CAZBAA010000011.1:0-14071 GCA_964490095.1 uncultured Candidatus Saccharibacteria bacterium | reverse complement strand
GGTTAAACACATCTCGAACTTCTGGTAAAAGTAGTTCGCTTGACCCCGGCGGTAACGTCGGGGCTAGATAGATAATCACATAATACAGAACTCGGCTTATAGTCTTGCTGGGACAACAAAAAACTCGATTAAACATCGAGCTTTTTGTTTGTATAATTTATAACAATTTTGAGGTCCCTGCGCGGCTGTCCAAAGTTTCGTTTACCATTCTGTCGGCTTCTTTATTTCTTTCTCTCAAAATAGCTTTAAACTTTATTTTTTTAAAATCTATTTTTAAGTTCCAAACTTCTACAAACAATTTTTGGATTTTTTCGTCTAAAATTTTGTATTGGCCTTCCATTTGTTTGACTAATAGTTCTGAATCGGATCTTACTTCAACTTCGCTGACTTTGGCTATGGCTTTGCCAAAAAGCGCCTTGAACTTTTTTAGGGCAAAAATTACAGCTAAATATTCTGCTTCATTATTGGTTAAGTTGTCGCCCAGATATTCTCCGTACTTTTTAATAACCTGCTCTTTTTCATTACAGAAAATAACTCCCAGCGCTGCCTTGCCCGGATTGCCCCTTGAACCGCCATCTGTATATATTATAATTTTTTTCATTTTAGAATCTTATTTTCAAAATATTCAATCAAGCATTTCTCGAACTTTTCCAGGTTCTCATTTTTTATGCGGAATCCCGATGCCCTGGCATGACCTCCATAAGTTATTAAAAAATCTTCACAGTTCTTCATTGCCTCAACAGAACTGCAATCCTCTTTCAAACTTCTTACAGAACCGCAGGATTCTGCGCTTCTTTTTTTAAAAATAAATGTTGGCCTCTCGTATTTTTGAGCAATGATTGAAGCAACAGAGCCCGCCAACGTTAGTTTCCAAGTTGGATCTCCTTCAAAAATAATTGCTGACTGCGGTTTTTGAGAAATTCTTCTTTCTACTTCCTGCGTAATTTCTTTAATTCTTTGCTGTTTATAATTCACCTTGTCAATCAAATCTCCAATTATTTCTCTGCATTTTTCAGCAGAAGAAGAAGTCAAAAGTAAATAAGAATCATTGCTGTAATTTATACTCTCGGCTGCGTTTAAAGCCGAAATAATTTTTTGAATAGCACCCTCAAAAACATAACCCGGACCCAAAATATCTAAAAACGCCCTTAGTGCCGGACGGAATGTATTTCTCAAAGACCTTAGGCCTTCTTCAATAATTTTTTGATTTTCATCCACTTGAGGGACCATATCGGAAATTGTTCCAAGCGCGGCTATTTCCAGGAAGCTGTTTCTCAAACTTTTTGAAATTTTATTTCCTAGGATTTCCTCACAAAGTTTGAAAGTAATTCCAACATTAGCCAAGCCCTTAAAAGAATAACTATCGTCTTTCTGCTTTGGGTCAATTATAAGGGGAACATCTGGAATACTGTTTAAAGTTTCGTGGTGATCAATAATTATTACCTCAAACCCTAAATTTTTGGCAACTTCCACTTCTTTAGTATTGCTTATGCCAAGGTCCAAAGTTATAAAAAGAGCAGGGGCCTTGACTTTTAAGATTTCCAAGGCCTCAAGATTAATGCCATAACCATCATTTTCTCTGTCGGGAAAAAATACGGCAGAAACTTGTCCTCCCAGGTTTTTAATAGTTTCTTCTAAAATAACAACCGACGATATGCCGTCTAAATCAGAGTCGCCATACAAAATAATAGGCTCTTTGTTTAGAGCTGCTTCTTTAATCCTCTCAGCCACCTTTTCTATATTTTTTATCTTTAGTGACATTTATTTTAAGGCTTCTATCCCCGGTAATTTGTCGCCGCCTAAATACTGCAGCATTGCTCCCCCGCCGGTGCAAACGTGGGAAAATTTAGAAAGCAACCCCTCTCTGTTTAAAAACTCAATCGTATCTCCACCGCCAATCACTGAATAGGCCTTGCTTTCAATGACCGCTTTGGCAATTTCCAAGGTTCCCTTCTTGTATTCTTCATCCTCGGTCTTCCCGAAAGGCCCGTTCCACAAAACCGTTCTGGCGCCCTTGATTTTTTCTTTAAACAATTCTATTGCCTCTCTATTAATATCTAGGGCGTCCAAAGAATCATTGGGGCCTATTATTTTTTCTGGAAAATCAAATTTTATTCTTTTTTCAATGGCTTCCTTTCTTATCAATCCGCTTATTATAACAAAATTTGCTAATTGGGATATTTTATTGATAACCTTCGTTTTAGTCTGGACTTTCTTGCCGCCGATTATCGCCACCATTGGCTTTTCCGGACTTTCTAAAACTTTATTTAAGCTAAAAATTTCCTTTTCAAAAAGAAGGCCAGAAAATCCTGGTAAATGTTTAGGAACACTAACGACTGAAGCGTGAGACCTATGAGAAACAGAAAAGGCATCATTAACATAAATGTCTCCCAATTTTGAAAGTTCTTTTGCAAACTCGGGGTTATTTTCTGTTTCTTCTTTATGAAACCTCAAGTTTTCCAATAACAAAACTTCTCCTGACTTCAAATCATTAACCAAACTTGCTACTTTAAGACCCACACAATCATTGGCTTTTAAAACTGTAAAGCCCAAATATTCTGATAATTTTTGGACGACATTATCTAATTTAAATTTGGAATCCACTAAACCGGTATTATCGGGGTCCAAATGACTCATTAAAATTACTCTCGCTTTACTCTCTATTAAATATTTAATGGTGCCAAGCGCTTCTTTAATTCTAAAATCATCTGATATATTACCGCTTTCATCAAGGGGCACATTAAAATCGCACCTTACTAAGATGCGTTTTTCTTGCACATTAATTGTTTTAATGCTTTTCATGGAATCTGACTGTCTGCCCTGGCTCAATCACCCCTTTCTTATCCTGTTTTATCCCTTGTGTAACCCCAGGGGTTAAACTATGCGCAACCTCTGGGGTTTTATCAGGAGTTTCTGTTTTCTTTTCAAGCGATTCCTCTAAAGCTTTTTTCAGTTCAGACAAATTTATTTCTTTCCTTTTTGGGTTATGGAAAGGAATATTTTCTACCTTATCTGTTTGCGGCTTCATTTTCTTCAAGCAAGATTTGCAATAAATAGGCCTGCCCTTCTCTGGCTGGAAAACAACTTTAGTTGGTTTTTGACAATTAGAGCAAACGGCATCGTAAAGTGTTGGGCCTGATGGCTCTGGGTTTTTGCCTATCGGTTGACGGTCCACCGGTGGGCGGACTTGCTCTGGCTTTGATCTAGACATATCAGGCGAATCTACTTTAGAGGATAAGCCCGCCCAGCTGGAAATTTTTTCTTCAACTATTTCTATCTTAACGCCGTATTTAGCTTGAGATGACTTAATAATTTTTTCTTTGTTTGACGCGCCTTCTAAAACCGGCGGGGGCAGCGACTCTGCCGAAAATGGATGGCCGGCTATCCCATCTATCATTAATTTTAGATATAAATTATATTTTGGTAAATTACACAAATCTACGGCCATAAATTCTGGGCTAAATTCTCTCTCTAAAAACTCAGCGTCTTCAGCGCCTACTCTAAATACTGCCAAGGTGCCAACGTTGCCAAAAACGGCATCTCTAACTGTTTCTTCCATTTGGGTTATATACTGATGCCCTAAAATAAGGTTTAACCTGTATTTTCTGGCTTCAGATAATATATTGGCAAAGGATTCCGTGGCAAAATTTTGAAATTCATCAACATAAAGATAAAAATCCTTTCTGTCCTCTTCTGGCATATCAACTCTAGACATCGCAGCCAGCTGCAATTTCGTAATCAATAAAGCTCCCAAAAGTTTTGAATTGTCTTCTCCTATCTTACCTTTTGACAAATTCATAACTAATATTTTCTGATTATCCATAACTTCTCTCATATTGATGGTTGATTTTATTTGACCAATAATGTTTCTAATTAAGGGGTTGGAAATAAACTGTCCGACTTTATTTTGGATAGCGGCTGTGGCTTCTATTTCATATCGCTGGGTATATCTGGAATATTCGGTGACCCAAAACGACTTGACTATGGGGTCTGTAATTTGATCAACCACCTTTTTCCTGTAATCTACGTCGGCTAACATTCTGTTAACCCCCAAAAGCGTTGAGTCAGGATACTCCAAAAGAGCCAAAATAGAGTTATTTAAAATATATTCCATACGAGCCGACCAAACGTCGGGCCAAACTTTTTTAAAGACCCCCATTAAACCGGAGGCCACCAAATGTCTATACCTGAAATCGACTTTTTCCATGACGTTAAAAGCAATAGGGTAATCTATATCAGAAGGGTTGATATAAACTACATCATTGATTCTTTCAGCCGGCACGAAATCAAGGATCTTTTCGGCGCCCTCGCCATGAGGGTCAATGTAAGCTACTCCGCGGCCTGCCTGTATGTCTTGAATTGCCATATTTTCCATCATATTTGACTTTCCCATACCGGTTTTACCAATAATATAAAAATGCCGGCGTCTATCATCGGTTTTTATGCCAAACCTTTTTCTTGCATTGCGAAAACTGGTCAAGCCAAAAAATGTTACATCAACTTTTTCCATAATTTTTTATTCAACTGGTAAATTAGGAGGCGGGCCTCCCTTTTTGGACTCAACTCTTACCGTAGTTGGAGAAACCAAACCGGTAATTTTCATTGGGAAATGAAACAATGTTGCCATTTCTTCCGTACTCAAGATAGCTGAAATGCTTTGCCTGTCTGGAAAAAGTGAAGGAAACCTCAAAATAGAATTTTTTATCATCTTTCTGGATCGCAAAAAAGCCCTTCTTTTTCTCCAGATGTAATGAATTTTCGGCCTTGTTTTACCGCTAAAGCTAAGCCGATTTAAATTTTGGGTCGCGAAATGTGAAAAATACGCTCTGGCCAACACTTTGTGAGCGGCTTTCCAATTTTCTCTTTTGGCAACATAAACTCCTCTGATAGCCGTTCTGTAAACCGGTTTTTTAATTTTATTTTCAATTTCAGTGACAATTTCCCTTTCTCCCGGGGTTATTACCATTTCCCTTTCTCCCTCCTCCGACTTTGAAGAATCAACCCACTTGTAACTTGCCTTTTCTCCAGAACCTTCTTTCTCCGGCCCCAAAATTACTTGTTTTACAACATACCATAAATCTTCAAAGAGAGTCGGCTCCTTTTTTTCTGGCCGCTTGGCTGTTTTTGTAATTATTTTTTCTGCTTCCTTTCTCCACTCCGGTTCGTCGTAATCTAATACTGGCACTGTAATAAACTGAAGCCAATAATGTTCTTCCTTGCCTAACCTAGACAAAATTTCCATTAAAGAAAGTATTGGGTCTATTCTTTTTTCCTCTGCGGAAATTCTCTCACCTTGCGGTTCAAAAAATTTCTCAAATGTTTTTATTGGCTTGGCGGCTGGACCAGACAATACCCAATCTTCTCCGTAAATATCCCATTCATCGTTGGGAATATTTTGCGGAACTAATTTTGTATAATCTGAGACCTCTTTAATTTCTATTTCCGGGTAATAACCATAAAGAGCTGTTTCAACGAGAGTTCTGTGCTGTGAAGCGACTCTAATATAAAAATGCACCTGGCCTTCAATGCTAACTATTTCCCAAGACATCCAAAAAGGCGAGTTTTTTAATTCACCGTCACACCACCTTTCCCTCCAATTTCCCATATCGTATATCGGCCACACAGCTGTAAAAACATCTTCCATGGCCTTAAAGGGGGTTAAAACCTCTTTGGGAGGGATTATTTCCAGAATTTTCCACTTTAATTTTGCATAGGCATAATCCCAATCCAACCACCACAAATAAAGAACTCTTAACTGCACGGAAAAAAACAATGGGGCGAACAACCACCACCAAACTCTTAAAAATGGCGCCCACAAAACAAACAACATAAAAATCACCCACCAAAAAGGTTCCCAGATTATTTTATAAACCCATTCCAACCAAAATAATTGAGCTGGTAATTTTGACGCCATTTCAGTTAAATGTGCCCATGGCTTGAGGCAAATACTCAAGCAAAATGGAAATTATAGAAACAATCAAAAATCCTATCAAAAAAAACTCAAAAGTATAAATTAAGGGCACCACCACAAAAGTAGTTTTTTTCTCGTGCCAGTAGTAAACCAAAGAAAAAAACACCAAATAGAAAATCAGGGTAGCTGCAAACAATATATTTATTCCCACAAAAAAGTAGGGCATGCTCTAATTGTATCTTAATAATAGTTTGCAATCAATTAAAAACGACCCCGCGATGCGGGGTCGTTTTTAGCTTACGACGTTTGAGTTTTAACTAAAGAGTATTTACCTTCCGGGTTTCTTTGGAAATACTTTTTGTCGTTTAAATTCACTAAAATTGTATTTTGAGAAACTAATCTTTGCGAGAGAACTTTTTTCACAATGTCATCTTTATGCAGGGATTCCTTTTTTTCTCCTAAAATTTTTGCAATCACGTCTTTAACTGTCCCGGGATTATAGCCCCATTCTTGTAAAGCGTATGTCCCCCTGCCTACCAAAACGAACCTGGAGTCTTTGATGAGTTCATTGTGAACTGTTTGAAAATGGGTTTTTTTATTAGGTAAATTGTATTCAAGTTCGTCAATCATCTCCGCCACTTTGGTAAAATGCAAAGGTTTTTTATGATGTTTGAGCGCTAAAAAAGCCCTGTCTCTTACCCCTCTTGGCCTTATCTCCGGCCAATCTGCCAAACCAATCTTTCCTTCTTTATTCTCTTGAATCCTTTTTGAAATTTCAAAATAAGACAATAATGTTTCCTTATTTAACTTATTTTTTGAGGCAAAACTAGTAAAAAAATCTTTTTTGGGTAAGGAATTCCCTTGTGCCTGAACGCTTTTAACTAATGCGTCTAATGTTTCTTTAATTTTTACTTCTGAGTTTTGCATTGTTGACCAAAAAGAATAAAAATCTCTTTTTTCGCAAACTCTGAAAAACTGCTCTCCTAAAGTTAGCAAAAACAAAACATAGGGTTTTGAATTTCTGACTCCAAATTCTTCTATTAAAATATCCTCATTTTTAAACCCCCCTTTGCTGTCAAAATAAGAAACGATGTCTGCAAATGTTTCACCTAAGATGTCTGTGTTCTGCTTTTTAATAAAAGCGAAACCGGCGTCTTGAATTTGGCGAACTCTCTCTCTGGTAATGCCCAAAGATTGGCCAATAGATTCCAATGTTTCCTGCTTGCCAGTTTTTACGCCAAACCTACGGTTAAGGATGTCCTTGCTTTTTGGGGAAAGGCCCTTTGTAAGTTTTTGATACAATTGAGAATAATTAGTCTTACTCATGGTATTATTTAACTATTTCCTGATTCAACCATATTTTATTATCTATGTCAAGCTCTCCATTTTTGCCAGCTGACCAGCAGGGGGCCGGCAATAAAAATTGAAGAATAGGCCCCCGATGTTATGCCTATTATCAAAGCCAAGGAAAAATACTTAAGAGTTTGCCCGCCAAAAAAGAATATTGAAAAAAGCACCAATAAAGTGGTAAACACCGTGCTGATTGACCTGCCAAATGTTTGATTCAAACTCCAGTTTACAGTATCTTCAAAACGACCCATACCTCCTCTTAAAATATTCTCTCTTATTCTGTCAAAAATAACTATTGTGTCGTGAACAGAAAAACCCAAAACAGTTAAGAGGGCTGCAATAATTGGAATTGTTATCTCTACGTCATAAAACTTGCCCAAGATGGCAAAAACTCCCAGCGGAATTAAAATATCGTGAAAAAGAGCCACTAAAGAAGTAATGCCGTATTTGAAAGAGGAAACTGGCTTGGAAACTTTTCTAAAGGCAAAAGCGATGTAAAGAGTTATAGCAAGCAAGGCCAAAAACATAGAAAGTATTGTTTTTTGCTTTAACTCTTGGCCAATAGAAGGACCTATGTATTCAAAACTTATTTCTTGGGCTTTTGACAACTTTGAAAGCTTATCAATTATTTGCTGATGTGTTGTTCCATCCACTCCTTTAAATTTTAAAATTAAACCGTTGCTCTCCGCTGGCTGAATAACAATTTCGCCTATTAAAAGCTCAGATAAAACGCTTTGGATCTGATCATTAGCAGGCCTTGAATTTTCAAACTGAATTTCCATAACACTCCCGCCGGTAAATTCAATGCCGAATTTCAAACCAAACATTAAAAGAGCCAAAATAGAACCTCCAGTCAAAACAAAAAACAAAATGTAATAAATTATTGAATATTTTGTAAAATTAAAATTCATTTATAGCAACCACTTAAATTTTGCTAAAGCCGGCTTAATAAAAACCATTAAAAAAATCCTGGTTACGAATATCGCAGAAAACATTGAAACTAAAATACCTATGGCTAAAGTTAAAGCAAATCCCTTGATAAAAGAAGTTGCAAAAGTAAACAAAATAACGCAAACAATTAAGGAATTAAAATTACTGTCTCTAATTGAAGGCCAAGCTCTTTTAAAGCCCTCTTCAATAGCCAAAGAAAGGTCTTTGCCTTGTTTGATTTCTTCTCTCATTCTGGCAAAAATCAAAATGTTGGCATCAACTGCCATGCCTATAGACAATATGAATCCCCCTATGCCGGCCAAGCTCAAGGTAACCGGAACAAATTTAAACAAAAAAAGGACTATTAATACATAAACTACCAAAGCCAAAGAAGCCAAAAATCCGGGCAAGCGATAAAACAAAAGCATAAATAAAACCACTGCCAAAAGTCCGTACAATCCTGCCCAAAATGATTTCTCTAGTGAAACGGTTCCTAAAGTAGGCCCTACTGTTTTTTGCGAAATGGGGTCCCCTATTTTTACCGGCAATGCCCCCGAGTTTAACCTTCTGGCGATCTCATTGGCTCTTTGCGTACTCATATCCCCGGTAATTACCGCTCTGCCCCCGGTTATTTTGTCTTGGACCACGGGCGCATAAAGGTCTTGCTCGTCAATTTTCCCGTCGAGCGAGGTATCAACAATAGAAGCGCCGTCTAAAAATATAGCCAATGGTTTTTGGATATTTCTTTCTGTAATCTGCTCAAATAATTTTTCTCCTTCACTGTTAAAAATAAGTTCAATTTGGGGTCTATAAGTTGTCTGGTCAAAAACCACATTGGCTCTTGATAAATACTTTCCGGTCAATTCAGTTGGCTTAAAATAAGGGTGCTGTAAAACTAATTGCCAATCTGTTATTTTTGATATGTCTTCGCTTTTATTTTGAGCTTCCTGAACTTCCTTTAATTTATCTAAAATTTGCTGAGTTTGGGCTTCTGACCTTTGCTCTAAAAATTCAAGATAAGGAGTTTCGCCTATCATATTTATCGCCTCTTGAACATTGGTAATTCCCGGTAATTCAACAACCAACCTGTCTTGCCCTTGTATTTGCACAACCGGCTCTGTGACTCCAAATAAGTTCACTCTCCTTTCAATCACATCCCTAAGTCCCGCCATAGCCCCCGATTTTTCTCCTTCTGTGACAGCGCTTAAATCCGCTTGATAAATAAGATTAACGCCTCCTTTTAAATCCAAACCAAAAATAAAGGGCTTTGTCCAAAAATGAGGAACGCCCAAGCTAAATTTTTGATTTAAGAAATCAGTTCCTTTATTAAAATAATCGGGGTAAACAAAATTACCAGCTAAAAAAGCCAAAATTAAAACAGAAACAAAAATATAATACTTGCGAGCCATCTTAAGATTAAAATACAAGATTATTATACCTTTGCTACATTAAATAGTCAATTTCTTACACGAGATAGAAATCTAGATAACATTTTTAATTTTAAAGACTTACTCGTAGAATACGCGAACCAACACAGTCTTTTCAGCTTCACTTGTAAAGAAAAAGCCGACTCCGAAGGGTCGGCTCTACGCTTTTTTACGAGGCACTGTTTTACTTCTTTATTATCTAATAAAGAAGTACTCAACAATGCTCCATAACAGTGCTATAACAAATGTTATGCCCCCGAAACGCAACACAAAAATCGTCAATTTGTTCTCGCGTTCCTTAAATAATTCCCATCGCTTGTCAATATCTTCATTGACTTGCGCGGTTTTTTCGTTGCTCATGTTAGGCATCTTAACCTCCTTTCTTAACAAATTGGAGAATTGATTCAAGAATTTCGGTAACTACAATCAGTGACCATACCATATACACAGTTAAATAGATTAAAGGGATACCATAGGGAATACGTTCTGTATAAATTTTAATCCTTTCCGGTAACCTAACCACACTGGATATGTCTATATCTAATGGTATGATAATCAAACGACCGAAATAGCCTTGAATTCCCAGTTGAAACTCAATTTCCCTGCCTCGCTCTATGATTGATTCAATGAGTACTCTCGTGCGCCAATCTGTAAACAATACCACTGTCGCAACAATCATTCCAAGCGTAGGAAGAAAAACTGCCCCTTGTTTTATGGCATCGTCTTTTAGGGATTGGTAGTACAGGGTAAAAATCGCTGATTCCATCGTTCCCATAAATGCCGCGATGATAAATCGCAAGCTCATGTAAAAACGGTAAACCGACGAAACTTCTTTGTATTCGGTTCGGTAGTTTTCCTGCTGCGTATTGTTCGTTAAATTTGATTTGTCCATCTGTTCAATATCCTAATTGTAAAAGAACGAAAAAACAACTAAAAATTGTGACATCCTACATTGCTTTATGATAGCAAATTACAGTATGTTTGTCAATTACTGTTTAACGTAGGGAAATGAATTGAGCTATATATTTTCTAAAATTTTGAGCTCCAAAGTGTCTTTTTCTGTGTCATAAACGGCAAAAGTTGGCTTGAACCTTTGGCCTGCCAATTCGCCTGGATTGATTAATCTACAATTACCCTCTTTTTCTTCCCAGGGCCGGTGCGTATGTCCGTAAAAAACCAAGTCGTATTTTAAAGATTCGACTAACTTTTTGGCGTCTTCGGGATAATGGGTAAAGGCAATTTTCTTTTTATCAACTTTGGTCTCAAAAATATGTTCTTTAATTTTGACCCTTGGGATTTCATTATATTGGCCAACCAAAATTTTATAATCGGCGTCCATATTGCCAAAAACCCCTAAGAGTTCGCCTTTAAAATCGGCTAACGATTCTCTTAAACTTTCGGGGCTGCCAATATCACCGCAATGCAAAATCAGTTTTATATTTTCTTTATTCAACCACCGCACAACCTTTTGAAAATTAGCCACATTACCGTGGCTGTCCGAAATAATAGCTATTTTCATATATTTTAGTTATTTCCGGCAACGCACTGGTTAAAAAGATTTACCTGACTATTGTATTGCGAAATAACATTTTTAACTTTGTCGGCAAGCAAATTGTATTGCTTAACTAACTCATTATACTGACTTGCTAAATTATTATAATTTTTGTTGCGGCGTTTTGTATTTTCAATTTCATGCTTCTTCTCGTCTATTTCAAAAGACAATTTATCTAACTGGCTTTCATAATATTCAATCTCGCCCTTTAGGCTTAAACTCGGCTCTGGGCAGGTAGACAAAGGCAAACCAAATTCTTGCACCGCTATCCAAACGGTATCTCCATTATAACTTCCCTTGACAACGGCTACGCCAATTTCTGTGTAGCGGCCGTTTAGAATATTGGCTTTATGGCCGGGGCTATCCATCCAAAATTGCACCAATTCCCTCTCGCTGTCAAAATTACCCAATATCAAGTTTTCGCCGGTAATTATGTATTCGTATCCAAAACTTTGCACCAGTTTATCAGGACTTACCCCAGAAGGAGAAATATGCTCAAAATACTGATTTGAAAACATGTCATTGGCCTTAGACAAAGCTGCTTTGCTAAGTTTTGCATTTTCAGACAAAGCAAACAAATTATTGTTTACTCTTTGTAAATTGGTTTCTGACGTTATCTTGTCCTTAATTAAAACTACTTGAGTCGCCTTGCCGCCTACATTCAAAGGTGGCGGGGCAAGTACTTCTTTCCCGACTTGGGTTATCAGATTGCCAATTTCCGTTTTCTGAAACTCTTGGAAATTATCACTAAAATTATTGTAAACCCACCAGCCAGTTGCCAACATTAATAATACTATTACTGTTGAAATTATTGGTTTTAATTTTCTCTTACGGGCTTTCATATTTACGCTTATTACTAAAAGCTATACAATAAATTAAAGGCCGAAATTATATCAAACTTTAATTAATTCAATCATGGATAAAAAGATTTATTTTTCAACAACTGCTGCAATATTTTTAATCATTGCTGTTTTACATATACTTCGAATACTTCTTGGCTGGGAAGCTGTAATAGGAGGATGGACTGTACCATTCTGGCTAAGCTGGGCGGCTATCATACTAGCCGGTTATTTGTCTCTTGTGGGATTCAAATTGAAATAAGCTCTCTTATTTTTGCCAAGTCGCTTTTAAATTGCGGCTCTAAGTTTGGGTTGCGAAGCACTGCCGCCGGATGATAAGTAATTAGTATTTTACGCTTCACTCCTTGTTCAAATAAAGACGACTCTGGAATTCCTTTTTCTAAAACCTTGCCCCTGTACTCGCCCATAGTGCCTAAATAACCCATGCCTGTCATTGCCACTTTTCCCAAAAGCACAACGAGTTTGGGGTTTACGATTGCAATTTCTTCTTCAATTAATTGGCGAAACTTATCAATTTCTTCGTCGGTCGGTGTGCGGTTGCCACCGGTGGCGGGGTCTACCGGACGATACTTAACAATGTTGGTGATATAAAAATCATTTCTTTTCCAGCCAAGTTCTGTTAAAGAGCGGTTTAAAAGCTGTCCCGCCCGCCCGACAAAGGGCAGTCCCTGTTTTTCTTCGTCTTTACCAGGAGCTTCGCCGATAATCATAATTTGAGCATCGGGCGGGCCATCGTTAAAAACCAGCGCCCTTTCGGGATAATTTTTACTTATGCTTTCCCAAATGTTATTTAATTTTTGATTTTTATCCAAATCCATGGCATTTTTTATACTTCTTCCCGCTTCCGCAGGTAAATTAGCTTTGAAAATAGAATTAGCAATGCTCATATCAATTTCTTCAAGCAACCTTTGGAACATTTTGTGCCCCTCGTTTTTGTATTCAACCAAGGGGTCATGCCCCCCATAGGCCCTTAACCTCACCGAATCCCTCAAGTGGTCCATATTAGACAAATGGTCTTGCCAAAGAGTGTCTAACACTTGCAAACTGACAATTTTTTCTAACTGACGCATAGTGTCTGTCCCAACCTCATCTTCTCTTTTTTTATAATCTTGTTCCGTATGCCCCGCTTTTTTAATTATACCTAAAATATAATCTTTTAAATTATCCTGGGGTTTCTCAAGGATTTCTCTCCTCTTTTTGTAAATAATTTCTCTGTGTTTGTTCATCACATCATCATATTCTAAAAGGTGGCGCCTGGCGTCAAAATTAAACCCTTCAATTTTTGACTGGGCCGACTCAATGGCTCCCGAAATCATTCGGGCTTCTATTGGCTCGTCTTCTGGTACTTTTAAAACATTCATCAAAGATTTTACTTTGTCTCCGCCAAAAATTCTCATTAAGTCATCTTCCAAAGAAACAAAAAACTGCGAATAACCCATATCGCCCTGCCGGCCAGCTCGGCCTCTTAACTGGTCGTCAATTCTTCTGGCTTCATGGCGCTCTGTACCCAAAACTAAAAGCCCGCCGAGATCCTTAACTATTTTGGCCTCTTTAACATTTGGCGGGTTGCCACCCAAAATTATATCAACTCCGCGGCCAGCCATATTAGTGGCAATGGTAACCGCTCCTCTTTTTCCGGCTTGAGCAATAATCTCTCCTTCCCTTTCGTGATTCTTAGCATTCAAAATCTGGTGGGTAACACCCTGCGCTTGAAGCATTTTTCCTAAAAATTCATTTCTTTCAACCGACCTTGTCCCTACCAAAACCGGCTGCCCTTTTTTATTTAGCTCTTTTATTTCTCTGACAACCGCCGCGAACTTGCCTTGCTCTGTCTTAAAAACTTTGTCTGGCAAATCCTGCCTTATCATAGGTTTTTCAGTGGGAACCGAAATAACATCTAAATTATAAACTTTATCCAATTCTTCAGCCGAGGTTAAGGCGGTTCCTGTCATACCGGCTAACTTTTTGTAAAGCCGGAAGTAATTTTGAAAAGTGATAGTGGCCAGTGTTACAGATTCCGGCTGTATTTTAACCCCTTCTT
>CAZBAA010000010.1:0-14412 GCA_964490095.1 uncultured Candidatus Saccharibacteria bacterium | reverse complement strand
ACCAACACCCCCTTGTTCCCGAATTGAGCTCTGATGTGTTTTAAAAGCTTATAAAAAAAAAAAAAACAAGGCCTGCCGCTAAAATTCCCTTTGCAACCTTCTATGGTTTTAATTTCGCTCTTAATGAACTCTTTGTTTTTCCTGTCTTTAACTAAGTTAGAAAAAATATAACCTTTTATTCCATGCTTCAAGCCCATTGCAACCAAGTTTTCGGCCTCGTCAACATTAATCTCGTTGGGCATTTTTATGAAAATTGGCTGGTTGATATTGAGATTTTTAATGGCTATCAGAAGTTTTTCAAAATTATTGGGCGAGGAAAAAGATTCTGTCATGGCTGTATTGGGGCAACTGATGTTTAATTCAAAATACTTGACGTAGGGTTTGTTTTTAAAAACATTGAAAGTAAAAAGGTAATCTTCAACTGCTTTGTCTATTGTGTTTACTTCGGGCACGTTGGAACTCCCCACGCTAACACCTATGGTGTGGCCGCCGAGTTTTTTTAAATCTAATCTTTTTGCCACCTTTACTGCTCCCCCTGATTTAAAACCTTTGTTGACAAGAATTGATTGGGATTTGACCAGCCGCAACAATCTGGGTCCTTTGTTGCCTTCATAAGGCCTGGCCGTGATTGTGCCAATTGTATTAAAACCAAAGCCTAAATGTTTCATTATTTTGGCCAAATGCCCATCGTAATCAAAACCGGCCGCCAACCCTACGGGGTTGTCAAAGCTTATCCCTAAAAGAGATTTTGCTAAACTTTCCTTTTTATAAGAATACAAAATATCCAAAAACCCGCCTGAATTCTCCATTAATTCGCCAAGGCGGGTCATTTGATTGTGAACTTTTTCAGAATCAATGATAAATAAAATGGGCCTGAAAAAACTTTTGTAAATCCAGCGCTCAAACTTAAATTTATTCATATGAGCGAGGTACGAGAATCGAACTCGCTTCTCAACCTTGGGAAGGTTGCATAATACCATTATACTAACCTCGCAAATTATTTACTAAAATTTATAACCCACTGCCAACTATTTGAAATCCACCCCAGCCAATTTTTTATGTTTAAAAAACTGCCGCTGCTGTTTATCTCTCCTTGCTGAAGTTCGGGTAATAAAAATGTGATTACTTTTTCGCTCGGCATCTGAAGATTCAACTCTTCTCTGGCAATTTTTTCTATGTAATCTTTGTCGTCGGACCTGGCGATTTTTTGTTCTAATTGACTGTTTTTCTGACGTAACCCCTCAATCTTTTTTTCTAAGCTCACAACTTGTAAGTCAAACTTTCTCTTTTCTTTATATACTCTAACATTCATAAAAACCAAAAATATAATTATCAACAGAAAAAAAAATTTAATCAGAGATAATGGAAAAAAGCTATAGGGGTTGCCATGGAACTTTTGTTTTTTTCTGAAATTTGCTATCATGGAAAATTACACTAATTTGCTATCATGGAAAATTACACTATGACAAAAATATGCAAAGCATATTTTCTGCGCTCGTTCGCTAATAAAAATATAATGCGTTACATTTTTATACGCTCACTCACTTGAAAATAAAATCAAAAAAAGTTTTTAAAGTGGTCTGGATTATACTAATAAGTCTCGTTGCCTTAAGTATGATTGTTTGGTCGGCCGCTCCCATGTTTACGAGATGATAAAATTTTAGGCTGTCCCGGCGTTTTTGATGGCTGATTCATAAATCGACAATATATTTTTTGCGCGGTCTGAATCTATTTTGTAATCCGGGTTGTAAACTATAGAGTTCCTGATTTCGTGAGCTAATAAAATCTCGTCTAAATTAGGCAAGAGAATCTTTCCTGCGTTTTTGGCTAATTCTTCAAAAGTTTCACCTTGAAATCCCCTTTCCTCTAACATTTCTTTTAAAAAGTCGTCTGCTTCTATTAAGGCAAGTTTTTGTTCTGCATCAACCCCGCTTTCTGCTCTTTTTTGAATTTTCTTCCAGCGGTTAGTAATTGCTCTTAATCCGTAGGCTTGATATGAAACAAATTCTGTAACATCCTCTAAAAACTGATATTTTAGATAGCTGGAATTGGCCATGAAATAAACAATGGCCCCGAGAAAAAATACTGCAAAAAAAATAAAAACCAGCTTTACGGGAAAAAGCATATCTTGTAAATCGGGATATGAAATAAAATAAATAAAATCTTTTATCCCCAAAAAGTCATAAAAAGATTCCCAACTCATATTACTTATTGTATCATCTTTTCAATAAAACCAGCCATGCTCAAAATATTGGACTCTTGAAAACGATTTCCAATTATCTGCAAGCCCACCGGTAAATTGTCAACCTTGCCAATTGGCAAAGACAAGCCCGGAAGCCCAGCTAAGTTAACAGAAACCGTATAAACATCAACCAAATACATTGAAAGAGGGTCTTGCATTCTTTCACCTATCTTAAAAGCGGCGAAAGGCGAAACAGGGCAAAATATCAAATCCACTTTTTCAAACGCCCTTTCAAAATCCTCTCTGATAAGGTTTCTTACGTCTTGGGCTTTTTTATAGTAAGCATCGTAGTAGCCCGAGGACAAACTGTAAGTGCCCAACATAATTCTCCTTTTGACTTCCTTGCCAAAGCCCTTACTCCTTTCGGAGTGCCCGTATTTAACTCCATCAAAACGAGCTAAATTAGCCGAGGCCTCAGCCGGAGCTATTATATAATAACAAGCCAGGGCAAACTCGGCGTTAGGCAAGCTTATTTCTTCAACTTTTATTCCCTGCCCCTCAACCTTCTTTATCGTTTCTTTAATTATTTTTTCAACTTTGGGGTCCATACCTTCCACAAAGTATTCTTTGGGGAAACCGACCCGTAAATTTTTAATTTCTAAGCTAAAATTTTCAAAACTACGGTCGACTGAAGTTGAATCCAATGGGTCTTTGCCTTTTATAACATCAAAAACCATTTTGCAATCCTCTACTGTTTTCGCTATAGGGCCTATTTGGTCTAAAGAAGATCCAAAAGCAATTAAACCTGATCGGGAAACCGCTCCGTAGGTTGGTTTTAACCCCACAACACCGCAAAAAGAAGAAGGTAATCTAATAGACCCTCCTGTATCAGAACCCAAGGCGTAACAAGCTTCATTGGCGGCAACGGCGGCCGCCGGCCCGGAAGAACTTCCGCCAGCCACCCTGGCCGGATCTCTTGGGTTTTTGGTGGTAACAAAAGCAGAATTTTCTCCGGACCCGCCCATAGCAAACTCATCCAAATTGGCTTTGCCTAAAATTACAGCGCCTTCTTTTTTCAACTTTTTTATTACTGTGGCGTCGTAAGGAGCAACATAATTTTCTAAAATTTTAGAAGCGGCTGTGCTCTTTTCTCCTTCAACCAAAATATTATCTTTTATTGCGCAAGGCACACCAGCCAAAGAGCTTATTGTCTTGCCAGATTCAATTTGTTTATCTACTTGTTTTGCTTGTGATAATGCTAATTCTTCGGTTAAGGACAAAAAAGCCCTTATTTCTTTATCGTTTTTTTTAATTCTTGATAAATAGGCCTTAGTAAGTTCCATACTGGAGAACTGTTTATTTTTCAAACCCTCGTGGGATTGCTTGATCGTTAATTGCGTTAAATCCATTCTAAAGTATGGCCTTTACTTTTATATAATTGTCTTTTTTATCAGGAAAAGCTTCTACTATCTTTTTTGTCAAATCTTGATTTGCAACCGAGGCCTCGTCTATTCTTGTTTGCCCTTCCGAAGCTCGCAAGCGTAGGGGGGCCTGCCCCTTTACTTTTGAAGTATCCGCTTTTTTTAGCAGGTCAAAGTAATCTAAAATAGAAGACAAATCTTTTTGCATTTTTTTAAGTTCTTGAGCTGTTAATTCTAATCTGGCTAACTTGGCAATGTGCTTGACCTCACTTTCAGAAATCATATTTGAAAAGAATGTTCGCTACCTTCATCTTTCAACATAACTTCGGCTAATGTTTCTATGTTTTCTAACGCCATCCCTGCTCCTCTGACAACTGAGGTTAATGGGTCGTCAACGATTTTACAAGGCATTTTTGTCTCCCTGGAAATTAAAACATCCAAACCTCTTAACAAAGAGCCGCCGCCGGCCAAATAAATACCGTCCGACATAACGTCGGCCAATAGTTCAGGAGGCGTTTCTTCAATTGTTGTTTTAATGGCAGTAATAATTTGCTTTATTGACTTATCTAAAGCGCGTTGAACATCATCATTAAAAATAACAACTTCTTCTGGTAAACCTGTAACTAAATTTCTGCCTCGCATTGGCATCTCTTTTTTCTCTTTTAAAGGCAAGGCCGAACCTATATTAATTTTAATCAGCTCTGCCGCCCTTTCTCCAATCAATAATTTATATTCATTTTGGGCAAATTGAATAATATCATCATTGAGTTTGTCGCCGGCAATTCTTATGCTTTTGTAGGTGACAATTCCCCCCATAGATATAACCGCCACTTCCGTTGTACCACCGCCAATATCAACTATAAAATTGCCTCCTGCTTCTTGAATTGGCAGTTTGGCTCCAATAGCTGAAGCCAAGGGTTCTTCAATCAAAAAAACTGTTCTAGCCCCGGCCGACTTGGCAGCATCGCGAACCGCCTTTCTTTCAACTTCTGTAACTCCGCAAGGAATGCCAATTATTATTCTGGGCAGATACCCCAAACCAAATATTTTTTTGCTGGAAGCGGCTGACTTCTCAATAAAATATTTTAACATTTGTTCTGTCACCTCAAAATCAGAAATAACGCCGTTGACTAAAGGCCTTGTAGCTGTGATATAAGAAGGAGTTCGGCCTACCATTTTTTTTGCCTCTTCTCCAATAGCCAAAATCTGACCTGTTTTATTGTTAACTGCCACCACAGAAGGCTCATTGATGATTATTCCTCTGTCTTTGACATAAACCAAAGAGTTGGCTGTGCCCAAATCAATAGCCATGTCCATTGATAAAAAAGAAAAAAGTTTTTTAAGCATACAATTTCAATAACTTATTTATCTTCACTAACTGGGCTTTGTTTTTATTTCTTTCTTTCACCTCTACTGAATTTACCTTTAGGGTCTTTTCGCTAATTACTATCCTAAAAGGAATTCCCATTAAGTCGGCTTC
Source organism: uncultured Candidatus Saccharibacteria bacterium (assembly GCA_964490095.1). GTDB lineage: Bacteria > Patescibacteriota > Minisyncoccia > Minisyncoccales > Staskawiczbacteraceae > JACPYG01. The sequence goes on along the minus strand of CAZBAA010000010.1, from coordinate 9,329 downwards.
GGCAAACTTCTCTCCCACCGACTTATTTTGCCTATCGTCATATAATACTTCAATTCTTGCTTTTATTAAAATTTTGTATATTTTTTCCGCTGCTGATTTAACTTTTTTAGTGTTTTCAACTGCTATCAAGTGAACTAAAAATGGGGCTATGACTTTGGGCCAAACTATTCCCCTTTTATCATGATTTACTTCAACTACAGCGCCCATGAGTCTACCCAAACCAATTCCGTAACAACCCATCAAAACCGGCTTTTCAAAACCATTTTTGTCTTTAAACTTTAAATCAAAGGGCGAAGAAAATTTTGCGCCAAGTTTAAATATGTTGCCAACTTCAACCGCTTTTTTTTCTTGGAATCTAGCGCCGCCGCAATCCGGGCAAGTTTTATTTTCTACTTTTATATCCTGATTAACTGCCAAGTGGCATTTTTGACAAATATAAATTATATCTTCGCCAGAATCTGTAATTGTTTGGAACTCGTCTGAATATTTAGAAAAGGTTCCCCCAGAAGAAAGTGTTCTGTATGTCATCGGATTTTTTCCTACTTTGTGGATTCCACATTCTTTAAAAATACTTAAGTAGGCCTTTATCATTTTACCGTAATAACTATCTAAATCCTCTTGAGTCGCATGAAAAGAATAAAGGTCTTTCATTAAAAATTCCCTGGTTCTTAAAATGCCCGACTTTGCCCTTAATTCATCTCTGAATTTTGTTTGAATTTGGAAGAGAAAAATAGGTAAATCTTTGTATGAAAAAATATTCTTTTTTGCCAATGGGCTAACGACTTCTTCATGGGTAGGGCCTAACGCATATTCTTTGTTGCCGCTGCCCTTTACTTTAAAAAGCACATTCAAACTTTCCCAACGGTCGGTTTTTTGCCAGTTTTCTTTCGGTTGCAAAACCGGCATTAAGACCTCCTGGCCGTTTATCGGAGCCGATTCCATATTTCGCCTTATAATATTTTCTATGTTTTTTAAAACCCTTAGTCCCAATGGCAAAAAAGTATAAACGCCGGCCATCAACTGGTCTATAAAACCGGCTCTAATCAATAAATCGTAGGACACCGAATCGGCAGACCCGGACTTATTTTTAATTGTTTTATAAAAAAGTTTTGACTGCAGCATGTTTATTATTTAATTACCTTTGCAGGCTGGATTGTAAAAATTCTGAAAGTTTTGGTATATCAAACTTTATTGTCACAAAAAGTGACATCAAAATCAGCAAAAAGAAGAATACAGCGGTGATGTTTTGTTCAACTTTTGCAGAGACCGGTTTGCCTTTTATTCTTTCTATGGCTAAAAATACTAATTTGCCTCCGTCTAGGGCCGGAATGGGAAATATGTTGAATATGGCAACAAAAACAGAAATAGAGGCTATAAAATACAAGAAGAACCCGGGGCCAAAATCTATGGCTCTGGCTAAAAACACCGTAATGCCAACGGGTCCCAATAATTCCGCCCCCTGCGGAACACCCTTGCCTCCAAATAAATCAGTAAAAACTATAAAAAGCCCTTGTAACGCCTTTACTGTGACCTCTCCGGTGTAAAGAAGCCCTTTGACCGGCGCTTGGTACCAAGGATATTTTTCAATAAGAGCGCCCATTCTTTCAAGACCCACCCCCATTGCCCCCTGGCCTTGCGGAGTTTGAACTCTTGGCGTCAGCTGGGCCTTAATTATTTCACCCTTTCTTTCAACTACCAAGGTTATTTGCTGGCCGGCTTTCTCTTTCGTAAAATCTTGAATATCTTTTATCTTATTAATTTTTATTTCAGTGTCTGGCGCCTCAAAGCCCAAAAGTAAATCCCCCACCTGCAGCCCGGCAGCTTTTGCCGGAGAATCTTGGGCAATTGAAATGACTTGGACTCTTGTGTTTGTCAAACGCGCAACATCTTGATCACCAATAGGAAGATCGGCTTATATGGCAAAAACAACTGAAAAAAGAATTATAGAAGCAATCCAAAAAGCAACTACTCCGCCTATAATAATGAGAACTCTTTTGAAAATAGATAATTTTGAAAAACTCCTATAATCGTCTATATCTGCTTCTTCTCCATATATTTTGACAAAGGCGCCCAATGGTAAAAGATTTACAGAATAGAGAGTTTCACCGAATTTCTTGCCAAAAATTCTGGGCGGGTAACCTATTCCAAACTCCTCAACTTTCACTCCAAACTTTTTAGCTATAATAAAATGCCCGAATTCGTGAATAATCATCAGGGCAATCAAACTAAAGAGAGCTATGGCTAAAGTTAAAATTACAGATATCATATTAGTTCGTTTTTTTTCTTTTCTATTAAGTTTTTTATTTTTTCTGTATAGTCGTCAACTGCTTTTTGAAGTTCGTTTTTGCCGCGAAACTTGTCGTCTTCCGATATTTTCTTTTCTTTTTGATACTGCTGAATTTCGTTCCAGGCCGACTCCCGCCAGCGCCTTATTGTTTTTCTTGTTTGTTCTGTTTTCTCGTTCAAAGATTTTAAAAGCAACTGTTTATATTCTTCTGTCAAAGGGGGTAAACTCAAACGTATTACATCTTTATCAACAGCAACCGATAGACCGAGTCCAGAGAGTGAAATTGCTTTTTCAATCGGCTCAATATAAGAGCTGTCCCATGGTTGCACTACCATTTGGTTTAATTGGGCGCTTTGAATAGACCCTAACTGTTTTAGAGAAAATTTAGAACCAAAGGCGTTAACCTCTATATCCTCAACCAAGGCAGGGTTGGCTCTGCCAGTGCGCAGTTTGGCTATTTCTACTTCTAAAAATTTAAGGGCCTTGTCAAACTCCGGCTTTACTTTTTCAATAGATTCTTTGTAAGCACTCATATACTTATATCTCCATCAATAATATTTCTAAGGCCAACTTCGGGTTGGCATTCGTTAAAGATGTCTTTATATCAATGTTTTGCAACAGCTTTAAAATTTCTTTAACTTTTATTACGGAATAATTTTTAAAGTTGCCCTCAGTATCTGAAAAATAGTTTTGGCTAACCGAGTTGGCAACCCCTATTTTTAAAAACAATAAATGCCTCAAATAGTTTTGCAAAGTTCCTAAAATATTTTTCAAATTACTATTTTCTAAGTTTATTGTTTTGGTATATTGAAATTTTTCTGCCAAGTCAGAATTAACAATCTTAATTAACTCTTGCATTTCTTTCTTATCTTTTTCTAATTTCTCTGGGTTTAAAAAAAGGTCCATTGCCCTGCCGGGCTTGCCCTGGCAAAATTCGGCAAGAAAAAAAGCCTGTTTTTGCTTTGCCCCCACGCTTATTAAATAATTCTCAATCTCTTTTTTATTGACATCACAAAATTTTATTATTTGACATCTAGATTGTATCGTGGTCAACAATCTTTCTGCCCGAGAAGATATTAAAATCAAGAGTGTTTTGCCTTTAGGGTCTTCAAGCGTTTTTAAAAAACAACTCTGTGCCTCTAAATTCATTTTTTCGGCTCCGTCTATAATCACTGTTTTTAGAGAACCGTGGTAGGGTTTGTAGCTCAAAAAATTTAAGACCTCTCTTATTTGCGAAATTCCAATTTCTTGCTTTTCGTCTTTTAAGTCCACTATTAAAACATTCAAATGCTCTTCTTTTTCTATATCTTGACCGATGATTAACTTCACAAATTCTTTTGCCAGGGTTTTTTTGCCTAATTGCTCTTGGCCGGAAAATAAAAAAGCGTGGGGTAATCTGCCTGCCTCAAAAGTTCTCTTTAAAAAATTCCACTGTTTTTTATGACCAACTAACATATCACTTTTTGCTCATTACGACTTTCTTGTATTCGTCTAAATGCTCTAAAACTATTCCTGTTCCTTTGATAACGCAAAACAAGGCCTCTTCGGCAACAAAGCAGGGCACCCCTGTGCTTTGGGCTACTAATTCATTTATTTTAGGCAACATAGACCCGCCGCCAGCCATAATAATGCCTTTATTCATAATGTCGGCAGAAAGTTCGGGGGGAGTTTCTGAAAGAACTTGCTTGACCACCTGGATAATTTCGGCCAGTACATCAGAAATTGCTTCGCAAACTTCATTGCTGGATATTTTAATGCTCCTCGGCAACCCTAAAACTAAATCTCTGCCTTGGACTTCCAAGTACTTTGGTTCTCTTTGCAAAAGAGCCGTGCCGATTTTTATTTTTATTTCTTCCGCGCCTTGAGTGCCGATTGCTAGGTTGTATTTCTTTTTAATATATTCTGCAATGGCTGTGTCTATTTTATCACCAGCTATCCTTACAGAATGAGCCGTTACTATTCCGCCAAGGGAAATCACCGCCACTTCAGATGTACCGCCGCCAATATCAATAATCATATGCCCCGAGCAAGAATTAATAGGAATACCGGCCCCGATAGCCGCCAAAATGGGTTCTTTGGCAACAAAGGCCTGTTTGGCCCCAGCTGATAAAGCCGCTTCAATCACCGCTCTTTTTTCTGTGCTGGTTATTCCGGCCGGCACAGATATGACTAATTCCGGTTTAAAAATCTTGAAATTGTTTGTTGTCTTGGTAATGAAATAGCGCATCATTGCCTGAGTCACTTTGTAATCAGCTATCACTCCGTCTTTTAAAGGCCGATATACTGTAATGTCGGCCGGCGTTCAGCCTATCATTTCTTTATCGCCGCCTCCTACTGCTAAAATTCTGTTGTCGGTTAAGGATACTGCAACCACCGAAGGTTCTTGCAAAACAATACCCTTGCCCTGCACATAAACTAAAGAGTTGCAGGTGCCAAGATCAATAGCAATTTTGTCGTTAAACATAAAGTCAAAAATTATATTACTAACATGCGCTTAATATCCGCCCCCAATTTCTGTAAACGCTCTTCTATTTTCTCATATCCTCGGTCAATTTGAAATACGTTATTTATGACAGTTTGACCATCGGCCATAAGAGAAGCAATAATCAAGCTGGCTCCCGCTCTAATATCTGAAGAATCAATATCCGTACCCCTTAAATTATTAAGGCCGAAAACAAATGCTCTATGGGGGTCTATCATTTCAATATCGCCACCCATTTTTCTTAATTCATGAATATAACTAAACCTATTCTCATATAGAGGGTCGTGAATCAAACTTTTACCTCTGGCTCTTGTTAAAAGAGGAATCATTATTGGCAGTAAATCTGTCGGAAAACCTGGATGAGGCAAGGCCTGAACTTTCACGGAATTTAAATTCGGTGAATGCCAAACAGTAATTTGGTTTTCGCCTTTTTCAAAATTTACTCCAATTTCTTCGAGTTTACTTAAGAATAAATCTAAGTAATCGAAATTTATATTTTTTACGACCACTTTGCCAGGAGTTAAAGCTCCTATAACAATGAAAGTTCCTGCTTCAATATGGTCCGGCTCTACCGAATGAGAACAACCGTGTAATTTTTCCACTCCCTCAATTTCAATGATATGAGTTCCGTGCCCTTTTATTTTAGCTCCCATTTTCTCCAACATTTTGCCTAAATCTTGGACAGAGAGTTCTGATGCCGCTCCTCTAATCATTGTTTTTCCTTTTGCTAAAACGGCAGCCATCATCAATGTTTCTGTAGCAGTAGGACTAAACTCCCCCAAAATTATTTCTTTGCCCAATAAATCTTCTCTTGAAACGTTGTAGATATCACCCTTTCTTTCAATTTTGGCTCCTAATTTTTCTAAAGCTCTCAATTGAGTGGAAATGGGCCTTAGGCCAATTACGTCTCCACCCGGAGGAGAAATTCTAAAACTTTTAAATCTTGCTAAAAGCGAACCGAAAAGTAAAACAGAAATCCTTGTTTTTGAAGCTCTTTTAAAATCCATATTTTCCGGATTCACATTTTCTGCTCTGGTTTTTATTTTCCTTTCTGACAGATATTCTACTTTTACGCCGAGACTTCTTAAAACTTCTATTGTATTTTTTATATCTTCAATAATTGGAAGATTGTCTATTATGCATTCGTCTGACGTAAGTAAAACAGCAGCCAAAACCGCTCCGGCCGCGTTCTTTGACCCCCTAATTTCAACTTCTCCTGTTAATTCTTTATTGCCGTTTATTACAAATTTATCGGGCATTGAGTTTCGTTTTTATAACATATATTATTTTATTTTCCCCCTAATGTCAAACGTTTGACATAAATAATCAACCGTGCTATTCTAACGCTACTTTCAGACGTTCTGAAAAATTGTCCTTTACCAATTTGGAGGATTTCCCGTGAACCAGTACGATTTAGTAATCCAGCTTGGATCACAGGTGAAATATTCGCCTGCCGGATACCAACTTGCCCCGCACACTAAAATGCGGACCGAGGCCTCTGCTATTGCCGTCAAAAAAGGCATTACTGAAAAACTTATTATTTCTGGCGGTTCGAATTTCGGCGTCAGGTACGACGACCAAGAAATTTTGAAAACGACTGATTTTTCTTTTGAAGCATTTGCCAACGCCTACCTTGAGAGAAAATCTGAAGCAGCGGTAATTAAGGATTTTCTCGTGAACGACTACGGCGTAGATCCAAGTCGTATTTTTCCCGAAACGCTTTCTTCAACAACTGAAGAGAACGCCGAGTTTTTGAAAATCCTGCTCAAGCGCCAGCCAATGTTTAGGGGAGACGAAACAATCGCTATCCTCACACTTCTCTATCATATGGAGAAAGCATTGCCAGTTTTTAGGAAAGCCGGTCTCAATGTAGATCCACTCTTTGCTGAAGACCTGCTTGCCACGAAAGGCAAACAAGGCATCAGTGAAGTTTACAACTATTACAATTCACCAAAAGGAGGAAAGCAGTACGACTTTGAGTGGATGCGTCGTTTGCTTACCGAAGGCAGAAGTTTAGCAATAATGTTAGGCTAACGCACAATCCTTGCTTTACCAGAGCGTAAAGCAAGGCCTTTTTATTTGCACATTGAAAAATAGGTTAATTTTTGATAATATTCGACCAATGACAAAGAGAGCTCGTTTGTTAATATTGGTCTTTTGCGCAGTTTTGTTTTTTGTTGTGGCGCCCTATATTATTATTGACGCTTTAGGATATAAATTTGATTTTGAACAGAAAAAAATAGTGGCCACGGGGGGTATTTATGTAAAAGCGCTGCCTTTGGGGGCAAACATTACCATTGACTCTAAAATAAGCAATAAAACTAGTTTTCTGTCCCCCACTGTTTTTGTGCAAAACCTCCTGCCAAAACAACACAACATTTTAATAAAAAAGGAAGGATATTTTGATTACAGAAAAAACTTGCAGGTAAAAGAAAAAGAAGTTACAAAGTTAGAAAAAGTAATTTTATTTAAAGAGAAGATCTCTTTTGAGATTTTGACAAACAAGGCCGATTCCCCATTTTTAAAAAAAGAATTAGAAACAACCTTGCCAATATCAATCCTAAAAAAAGTGCTGGCTTTTGATGTTTTAAGCAACAATATAATATGGTTAGATCAGAAAGGAAATTTAAACAGCACAAGCCAAGATGGAAAAACCACAGAAAAATTGAGCCAAATACCTTTGAAAATAATTGCCGGCGGCTCTTACAAACTTAAAATCATTTCCCAAAAAATCTTTCTTTTAGAAAATAACAATCTTTTATTATTTGACCCAAAAACAAAAACATTTGAGATATTTTATAGTCCAGCTAAAGATTTAAAAGTTTCTCCAGACGGCCAAAAAATACTCTATTGCAACGACAACGAAATCTTGTATTCTTACTTAAACTCAGAAAAGCTTGAGAGAATATTTCTAAATAGGTTTTCTGGAAAAATTGGAGATTGTTTTTGGCTCAACGATGACTACTTGATTTTTAATCTGGATGGGAAAATAGTAATTTCTGAAACAGACAACAGAGATAACACTAATATAGTCACTCTTCAACAAGCTTTTTCTCCAACCGATAAAATATTTTTAAACCAACAAGACAAGAAACTTTATATTTCAACCAAAGACAACGTTTTGGTATCAGAAAAATTAATTCCTTAGTATTATCTCTTCGCCCATTGAGTAGCTTTGCGAGCGCGTTTTAACCCAAACTTCTTTCTCTCTCTCATTCTCGGGTCGCGGGTCAAATACCCTACTTTTCTTAACCTCTTCTTAAAATTATTGTTAAAATCAACCAGGACTCTGGCTATGCCATGCCTTACTGCCTCCGCCTGAGCATGATGCCCGCCTCCTCTGACAACAACCTGAACCCTGAATTTATCAAGGCATTTCATTTTCTGCAGAGAGGAAGCTGCTATTTGCTGATCTTCTTTCAAAGTGAAATATTCCTGATATGGTTTGCCGTTAACCAAAAAGGCCTTATCTCCTCTTGTGAAGAGCCTTACACGGGCCACCGCTGTCTTTCTGCGGCCAATTGCCTCAAAATAGCGATCCGGCTTTGAAGCTAAATCTTTTTCTATCTTAAAATCTTCTGCAGAAAAATCATCCTCTTCTTCTGTATTCAAGACAGGCGCTGTTTTTATTGGCTCTGGCGTTTTTTTAGTCAAATTTTAATCTTTTAATTTGTATGGCTCTTAGTTTGTTTTTAGTTAGCATGCCGTAAACCGCTTTTCTTAAAACTTCAGAAGGGCTTTTTTTGTAAATATCTTCTAAAGTAGCTTCTTTTAATCCTCCTAGATAACCTGTGTGGTGATAGTAAACTTTATTCTTGAATTTTTCGCCGGTGAACTTTAATCTTTCAACGTTCTTAACAGTAACAAAATCTCCAATATCTTTGTATGGCGCAAAATCGGGCTTGTGTTTGCCTCTCAGCAAAACCGCTATTTGAACCGATAACCTGCCTAAAACTTTCCCCTCTGCATTAATTATATGATTTTCTCTTTTTAGTACCATAATACGTAATTAGTACAAACTACACTAATTCTACTATTACTATTTTAGCAGAATCTGATTTCCTTTGCCCTAATTTTGTAATCCTTGTATATCCTCCTGGCCTTTCTTTATACCTTGGGGCGATTTCGCTAACCAATTTTTTAACAATCTTTGGGGCTAAAGTTTTCGCCAACAACCTGCGGTTAAATACTGTATCTTGCTTTGCTCTAGTAATAGATCTTTCTGCGAAGATTTTTAGTTCTTTTGCTTTAGCTTGAGTAGTCCTGATTTTTTCATGTAAAAAAAAGCTGCTGGCCAACGACTTTAAAAGCGCTTCTCTCTGGCTTTTATCCCTTGATAATACTCTGCCTTTTTTCTGTTTTCTCATTCTAGCTCTTTTTCTTTTTACTTACTTTTTTAATTGTTTTTGTTTTTTTGCCGCTGGATTTTTTTACAGTTTTCTTTGTTGTCTTTGATTTCTTATTTTCTTCTTGTTTTGTTTTCAACGATGCCTTAGCTTCAGAAATTATATTGAAGTGTTTTATTAAAATATCACAGGCCTCAAAAAATGCCTCCTCTGT
>CAZBAA010000009.1:8366-14893 GCA_964490095.1 uncultured Candidatus Saccharibacteria bacterium | reverse complement strand
TTCAGTGGTTGTTGTTTTAGTAATCGTTATTTCATTAGCTGGCCTTGTTAGCTACGGTGCTTATGTTTACGGCCAAAAAATTGGCTATGATTCTGGTTATCAAAAAGCCCAAGCTGACATCAAGGCACAGCAAGAAGCCTTGGCAAAAAAAGCGACTGAAGAAGCTGCCAAAGCAGCTAACCCTTTCAAAACAGCTGATAACCCTCTTCAAAACGTGGCCGATCCTTTAGAAAAGACCAAAAATATTCTAAATCCATTTTGATAAATAAATATTTATTGATATTTATGAAAAACTTAAACTTGGATAATAAAAAGCTAATTCTATTCTCTTTTGTTGCTTTGTGGTTAGCTTCTTTTTTGTTTACTTTTGCCCAAACCAGTTTTTCTGATTTACCAGAGGGAGTAACTCAAAATCAAGTAACTTCAGCGCTAAGCGATTTGAGCACTGCCTACGGAAACCCAGTGGAAAATGTGGATGATGCTAGAGATATTTGCAACTCTGAGCAGTTTATTGTTGCCTGTGCTGAAATCGGTAAGCGTTATAGTCTTTATGAAGAAGGAGAGGTAAGTCAAGTAGATGCTTTGCTTGAAGAAATTAAGGGTGATGTTAGTCAAAGCTTGGCTCAATGTACCACCGCCGAGTGTTTGTTAAATGTTGCCAAGCAATTGTCGGAAAGAATAGTCGGGAAAAATCCCCAATTGGCTTCCCGGCTTGACCTCACTTCAAGAAAAATTGAAGAAAAAAGAGCAGTGATTGAGGCGGCAAAAGAAGTTGGAGTTGATTTTCAAATGTGCCGCAATATGGACCCCGACACTGCTCCAGTTGATTTATTGCGCTCTTGCGCCAGATTAGCCAAAGATTCCAGAGTAGAAAAATTTGTTCCCAAAGGAGTTAAAGAGAGAGTAAATGATTTAGATTCTACTTTGGCGCTTCGTGATTCGCTTGATAGAAAGGAATTTAGTTGTGGAAGTAACACTCTTGAAGGTTGCGGTGATTTTTGTTTGAATCCTGCAAATTCCGCCAGGGCTCAAGGGATATCGGCTATTCCTGTTGTTTGTAGGCAAATTGCCGAAAGATTCTTTGGCCCCGAGGGCGTAAAAAGTTTAGAAGCGGCTTACTTGGGTGTCAATTCAGCCGCCGACTATTATTATAAAAAAACTCAAAATATTGTTTTCACAACTCACGATGGCACAATACTTTCAGACCCAGCTCAGATCGGCCGTTATTTAGAAGATCAAGGGCGGCTTGGTAATGTAAACAATGTTGATAGAGGTTTGGGCTTTATGGTTTCTAATGGTTTTGTTAGCCAGGAGGAAAAAGAGTTTGCTTTAAAGATGATTGGCAGCATTAAAGATAGGGGAGTTACGGGCTTTGACTTTGACATGTGTCGTAGAGATCCTGGAGCTTGTGCTGATTTTATACCTCAAGAATATAGACGTGAGTTTGAATCCGTCAATAAAGTTAGAGATATAATGGCCCAAAAGCTGGGGTTTGACCCTGTTCAATGTGAGCGAGCGGCTTTTGATGAAAGCGTGAGAAGCCGCTGTTTTGAAGCTGTCAAAAATGCTTTGCCTGAACTCGAGGATTTGTCAACCCAATCGTTGGAAGCTCAAAGAATAATCGCTGAAATCAGGGAACATACCAGGCAAGGTGAAGCGTTTGACCAATCCAGGCAAACAATTCAGCAACAAGGAGGCCCTGGTGGGTGCAGAAGCCCGCAGGAATGTTTTGCTTATTGTTCAAGTTCTGACCATGGCCCTGAATGTTTGTCTTTTGGTGCCAAGCAGGGAATTTTCAGAGGGGATGATATAGCTCAAAGGTATCAAGAGTATCAAGATCGGCGAGTTGGTCCTTATCCAGGATTCCAACCTCCGGGACAGGGAGAGTTTTTACCGCCTGGCCAAATTCCTGGTTTTACTCAACCTGGTCAGGGTTTTGGTCCGGTTGGTCCCAGCCCCGAATGTTTTAGAGCTATTCAATCGGGGGATTTTGTGAAAGCCAAAGAGTTTTGTTATGTTCCTCCGGCTCCTAGACCAATAGATTTTCCTCAACCACAGCCAACGGTTTGCCCTTCAATGCCAACAGTAAGTGAATGTCCAGCTGGTCAAGTTCGTTATGTGGTTTATTCTTCTGCTGAATGCGGCCAATATTATGGTTGCAAACCAAGTGGCGAGCAGTGTCCCCAAGGTCAGTATTGGAACGGAACTGCCTGTGTCAGTTCGGTAACCGCTTGCCCCTCTAACCAATATTGGAATGGTACGGCCTGCGTAAATTACAGCACCGACCCGAAAGCAGGCTGTGTTCAAGCAGGCGGCACCTGGGACGCGGCAACTAACTATTGCAATATGCCCGGTACCAATTGTTCATCCGGCCAGTATTGGGACTATAACACCAAAGCTTGTAAGACCTATGATTCGCCTTCCGGACAAAAACAACAAACTTGGAATACATTGGGGCTTAGTTCCCAAATTAGAGCCGATGCAGACCCTGCCAGGATAGAACAGCTTAAACAAGCATGCGCTAATGTTAAGTCGGGTTCAAATATATGGATGCCAGGCGCCGGTGATTACTCAAGCCCGGACTTTGGAATGCCGAGCGCGGAAAAATGCAGAATAGCATCTAGCTGTTCAACTACACAATATTTTGATGGCGCTAGTTGCGTAAGTTCTGCAGCTAATACTACTTGTCCATCTGGCCAATGGTGGGATAGCGCAACACAATCATGTAAGACGAGCACCACTGGTGGAACCGGTTGCGGCTCAAATACCGCGCAAGCATCGCAGTCGGCTTGCCTCGCAATTTCCGGCTGTCGTTGGGATAATAATGCTTGTTCACCTTCTTCTGCCTCTACTACTTGTCCCTCTGGCCAATGGTGGAATGGAACTGCCTGTGTTAATACGACTACAACAGATTGTCCTTCTGGTCAATATTGGTACACACCGCCTAGCGGTGGAGCAGGGTATTGTCAAAGTATGAGCACTTCTTGTACTCAAGCCGGCGGTACTTGGGATTCTTCAACAAATTCCTGCCAAATGCCCACTTGTCCTTCTGGCCAATACTGGTATACGCCACCTAGTGGAGGGACTGGGTCCTGTGTTTCTAATACTTCTACTTCTTGTCCTTCAGGTCAGTACTGGAATGGCAGTTCTTGTGTTACCACAACGACTCATGATTGTCCCTCGGGACAATATTGGGATGGCAGTTCTTGTGTGAGTTCTACAACTACTACTTGCTCGAGTGATCAGTATTGGAATGGGAGTGCTTGTGTTTCTAACACTTCTACTTCTTGTCCTTCAGGCCAGCATATGGAAAGCGGAGCTTGTGTTGCAGATCCAACTGCTACCCCAACTCCTACGCAAGATCCTGCAACTATGTGTGCTCAATCTGGTGGTTCTTGGGATGGCTCTACTTGTGTAATGCCTACACCACCGCCTCCTACCTCAATAAATATCAATTTCTTCCTTGCACAAATCACTCAGATATTAAAAAGCCTTCTTACTTTACTTAGTAACAATAGGTAAAAATGGACTGCGTCTTTTGCAAAATAGCAAAAGGGGAGATTGATTCGGCTAAAGTTGCAGAAGATGAAAAAATTCTAGCTTTTTTAGATGTTAATCCCTTAACCCGGGGGCACTGTTTGATTATTCCCAAAGAACATTTTGAAAACATTTTTGATATAAATCCAGATGTCCTCAAAGAAATTATTGTTTCAGCTAAAAAACTTGCAGACCAAATCAAAAATAATCTTGGGGTAAAAGGAGTAAATTTGGTCAATGCCAGCGGCAAGTTTGCAGAACAAAGCGTATTTCATTTTCACTTGCATATTGTACCAAGATATGAAGGAGATGGCTTAAATATGAATGACTGGTGGCAAACAAAAGCCCAAAAAGCTGATTTTGAAGAGCTGAAAAATTTAGCCCTTCAAATCAGCCCAAATTGATTTTTGGCGGTTTTTGTGGCACAATCGGAATATAATAAATTCTGATTATGCTTGACTCTCAACTTGAGGAGATAAAAAACAAGCTCAATGTAGTAGATATCATCAGCAGCTATATAAAGCTTACCAAGACAGGCGCTAATTATAGGGGAGTTTGCCCTTTTCACTCAGAAAAAAAACCCTCTTTTTTTGTATCGCCCCCTCGCCAGATATGGAAGTGTTTTGGTTGCGGTAAAGGTGGCGACATATTTGGATTTGTCAAGGATATTGAAGGGGTTGAATTTGGCGATGCTTTAAGAATCTTGGCAGATAAGGCCGGGATTAGGTTAAAAAGAGAAAACGTAAAGTTAAGAACGCAGAGGCAGCGCCTTTATGAAATTTGTGAATTGGCCTGCTCTTTTTTTGAAAAACAACTGGAACAAAGTCAAGTTGGCCAAAAGGCAAAAGAATATTTGTTGGGCAGGGGTATTACAGAAGAAAGCATTAAAAAATGGAGATTGGGTTATTCGCCGGACACTTGGCAGGGGCTGTCTGATTTCTTGGTAAGCAAGGGTTATACCAGGGACGAAATTGTAAAGGCAGGATTGGCCGTTCAAAAAGATTCGGACTCTTACGACAGGTTTCGCGGCAGGATTATTTTTCCGGTTTTTGATTTAAATTCCCAGCCAGTCGGTTTTGGAGCTAGAGTTTTTGAAAAACAAGACGGTAATAGTAAGGCAGAAGAAGTGGCAAAGTATATTAATACTCCCCAAACATTGCTTTATGACAAAAGCAGTATTCTCTATGGTCTGAACAACGCTAAATTAGCAGTAAGGAAGAAAAATCAGTGTGTTGTAACAGAAGGCTATACAGACACAATTTTATGCCATCAGGCAGGTTTTGAAAACACCGTTGCCGCTTCGGGGACTGCTTTGACAAGTCAGCACTTGAATATCTTAAAAAGATATTCTGAAAATTTACTCTTGGCTTTTGATATGGACATAGCTGGAGATTCAGCTACCAAAAGGGGAATCAATCTAGCGCAGGACAGGGGGTTTAATATAAAAGTCATAGAAATATACTCTGGCGCCAAGGATCCGGCAGACATTATTTTAGAAGACCCTAAAAATTGGGAAAAACTTCTTGATGAGGCGCGATCAATAATGGATTACTATTTTGATTCGGCTTTTTCTTCTTTTAACAAAGAAACGGCAGAAGGTAAGAAAGGAATAGGCAGCATAGTTTTGCCTGCTATAAAGAGAATACCCAATAAAATTGAACAGTCGCATTGGATTCAAAAGTTGTCGCAAAAATTAGACGTAATTGAGACAGCAATTTTACAAGAGCTAAATAAATTAAAGCTTGATACGTCAACTTTTGACCAGGCAAACTCCAGCTTGAAAGTAGATTCAAGCAAGAACAAAAATCTTAGTTCGGGAGACAGAAAAAAACTAATTGAAGAAAAAATTATTTCTTTAGTGTTAAGAGACCCCGAGAACTTGAATTTGATTGAAGATCCTTATTACCAATTTTTTTCTGATAGGGCTAGAGCTTTTTTGGAAAACTTGAAAAAGTCTGATTCTGGAGAAAAGTTGGTTTTGACAGAAGCAGAAGAAAGTGTTTTCTCGAATTTTAAAGATGAGCTTTCTTTAAGAGCGGAAGTTGAGTATGAAGAAGATGGCCATGACGAAATTAAACTTTGTTTGCTGCAGCTGAAAAATATAAATATAAAAGAAAAGCTCAACAAAGTTTCCCAAGACATTCAAAAAGCAGAAAAAGCGCAAGACCATTTGAAAGTTAATAGTTTAGTAGAGGAATTTAGCAAACTAACAAAAGATTTATAGAACTATGAAGAAAAAAAAGAAGAAGAAAAACCCTCCTTCGCCAAGGCTTCGGAAGGGCAAGAGGAAAAAATATATCACCCGCAGGGTGAAGAACAAAAGAAAGGCGAGGAAAGCAGCCAAAACAAAGAGGAATAAAAAAGCCGCAATTATAAATCAGCAAATAGAAGCTGTCTTAAAAAAAGGGGAAGAAAGGGGTTTTATTACCAGCGCTGAAATTTTGCACATATTCCCAAACATAGAAAAAGATGTGGAACAGCTGGAAAAAACATACGAAATTCTGAAGAAAAGGGGCATTGAACTAAAAGAAACCACCGAGTTTTTAGAAATAAAGCCCAAGAAAGAAAAAAAAGGCAGAAAACCCCTCTTGGGAAAGATAGACCCAATCCAAATGTATCTAAAGGAAATTAGTAAAACCAATTTTCTTACCGCTAAAGAGGAAAAGGAACTAGCCAAAAGAATTGAAAGAGGCGACGAAGAAGCAAAAAATAGGTTGGCTTTAGCTAATTTGAGATTGGTAGTTTCCATCGCCAAAAAATATGTAGGCAGGTCGCCAAATTTGACTATGCTGGACTTAATTCAAGAGGGCAACATGGGTCTTTTTAAAGCGGTTAAAAAATTTGATTGGCGCAGGGGCTACAAATTTTCAACTTATGCCACTTGGTGGATTAGGCAGTCAATCACCAGGGCTTTGGCCGACCAAGCCAGGACAATTAGAATTCCGGTGCATATGATTGAGACCATTTCAAAATATACAAAGGTAAGAAAA